>JAIVER010000009.1 GCA_023864145.1 Thiohalomonas sp.
GGGTATAGATGTTGTAAATATAAAGATCATTCATCATAGTTACAACACCATAACCCAATCTGAATTGATAGTTTCTAATACCTTATTAGTTAATGTCCATCCGTTTATTCTGCTTTTAGCCTCCCCCTTCTTCGCCTCAGGGCGCCTACTTTTAGTAGAAGGGGGAAGAAAAAGAAACAGCTATTTACGGATGAACAGTAGTTAACTATCTAAATTACTGAGTTCAGTTTTTAGCTGATAACGCTCTTTATCTTTCTGGCGACGTTTGCGACGCTCTTTATGGTAAGTCAAACCAGTTCCTGCTGGAATCAGACGACCAACAATCACGTTTTCTTTCAAACCACGCAGATCATCCATTTTGCCACTCACTGACGCTTCGGTCAGTACACGAGTTGTTTCCTGGAAAGATGCTGCAGAAATAAAAGATTCCGTTGCCAAAGATGTTTTAGTAATACCCAGTAATAAACGCTGGAAGGTGGTCGGCATTTTACCTTCTTTTTCCATACGCAAATTTTCTTCAACAATACCAGAGAACTCTACCTGTTCACCTTTGATAAAACGGGTATCACCCGGATCAGCAATTTCTGCACGCTTAATCATCTGACGAACAATAACTTCAATGTGCTTGTCATTAATTTTTACGCCCTGCAGACGGTAAACTTCCTGAACTTCATTAACAATATAGTTTGTCAGTTCATGTTCACCTTTTAAACGTAAAATGTCATGAGGATTGGTCGCACCATCAGATATGACTTCACCTTTTTCAACGTGCTCACCTTCAAAGACATTAATATGTCGCCACTTAGGCAGCAGCTCTTCATAATGCTTGCCTTCTTTAGGAGTAATGACCAGACGCTGTTTACCTTTGGTCTCTTTACCAAAGCTGACGACACCAGATATTTCAGCCAGAATTGATGGCTCTTTGGGTTTTCTCGCTTCAAATAAATCAGCAACACGAGGCAGACCACCGGTAATATCTTTAGTCTTTGATGATTCCTGAGGAATACGAGCAACCGCATCACCAACACCAACGCTATCTCCGTCAGCATGGTTTACAATCGCGCCTGCAGGTAAGGCATATTGTGCCGGAATATCAGTGTCAACAATATTCAGCTCATTACCGTCGGAATCCAATAACTTCACCATTGGGCGTAAATCTTTAGCACTGCCGGCACGCTGTTTAGGATCAATAATCACTAATGAACTTAAGCCGGTAATATTATCGGTTTCTTTATTAACGGTAACACCTTCAATAAAGTCAATAAAGCGTACGACACCCGCCACTTCGGTAATAACCGGATGGGTATGTGGATCCCAGTTAGCAACCACATCACCGCCATTTGCTTCTGAACCGTCTGATACTGATAAAGATGCACCATAAGGTACTTTGTAGCGCTCACGTTCACGACCATGACTATCGACGACGGTCAATTCTCCTGAACGGGAAACGGCAATATTATTACCTGAAGATTCTTGAAGTACCGTTTTAATGTTATGCAATCTGATTAAACCTGACGATTTAATTTCAATACTATTAACCGAAGCCGCACGAGAAGCTGCACCACCAATATGGAAGGTACGCATGGTCAACTGTGTACCTGGCTCACCAATGGACTGGGCAGCAATAACTCCGACTGCTTCACCCATATTAACAATATGTCCACGTGCCAGGTCGCGGCCATAACAGGCTGCACAAATACCATAACGAGTTTCACAAGCAACCGGTGAACGAACTTTCATATGGTCCACATTTAATTCTTCTAACTTGTCACACCATGCTTCATCAATTAGTGTACCCTTAGGGACAATAACCTTATTACTATTGGCTTTAATGACATCTTCAGCAACAATTCGACCCAGTACTCTTTCACGCAGTGGTTCAACAACATCACCACCTTCAATGAGTGACTGAACCATGATGCCATCTTCAGTGCCGCAGTCATCTTCAACGACAACTAAATCTTGTGAGGCATCAACCAGACGACGTGTCAGATATCCTGAGTTAGCTGTTTTAAGTGCAGTATCCGCCAGACCTTTTCGAGCACCGTGAGTTGAAATAAAGTACTGAAGTACATTTAAACCTTCACGGAAATTTGCGGTAATCGGTGTTTCAATAATAGAGCCATCTGGTTTTGCCATCAAACCACGCATACCTGACAACTGTCTGATCTGTGCCGCACTACCACGAGCACCGGAGTCAGCCATCATATAGACTGAGTTAAATGATGTCTGTTTAATCACATCACCCTTTTCAGGAATAGACGCTATTATATCATCAGGTACAATATCTTTTAATGGTTTTCCGGATATAGTCGATGTCGGTACATAATCAATTTCGATTGAATCTGTTTCCAGATTATCCATCATTGATTTTGCAACATGTTCGTTAGCATGCGACCAGATATCAATGACTTTATTGTAACGCTCACCATTAGTCACCAGTCCAGACTCATACTGTTCCTGAATTTCCTGCACTTCTTTTTCAGCAGAATCGATAATGCTATATTTATCATCAGGAATCACCATATCATTAACACCGAATGATGCGCCTGAACGTGCCGCCTGAGCAAAACCGGTATACATCAACTGATCAGCAAAGATAACGGTTTCTTTTAAGCCGACATTACGATAACAGGCATTAATCAAAGCTGAAATTGCTTTTTTAGATAAATCCTTATTCATCAGGTCAAATGATAAACCTGGTGGAAGAATTCTAGATAAAATAGTACGACCCACAGTGGTGTCGACCACGCGAGTTTGCTCAACCAGCTCACCGTCTTCATTTTTAAATGATTCAGTGATCCTTGATTTAACTTTTGCGTGTAATACTGCGTTGCCGGTTTCGTAGGCACGCTCTGTTTCCATCTGATCGGCAAAAATCATGCCCTCACCCTTACTATTGATGAGTTCACGTGTCATATAATACAGACCCAGTACCACGTCCTGAGAAGGTACAATAATCGGTTCACCATTGGCTGGCGATAAGATATTATTGGTTGCCATCATCAAAGAGCGAGCTTCAAGCTGTGCTTCAATCGATAGTGGAATATGAACAGCCATCTGGTCGCCATCAAAGTCAGCATTAAACGCTGTACAAACTAATGGATGCAGTTGAATGGCCTTACCTTCGATAAGCACTGGCTCAAATGCCTGAATACCTAAACGGTGAAGTGTTGGCGCACGGTTAAGCATGATTGGGTGTTCACGAATCACTTCTTCAAGAATATCCCAGACTTCCGGACCTTCACGTTCGACCATTTTCTTGGCCGCTTTAATGGTTGTTGCCAGGCCGCGTAACTCTAATTTACTAAAAATAAAGGGTTTGAATAATTCCAGTGCCATTTTTTTAGGCAGACCACATTGATGCAGACGCAAAGTAGGACCAACCACGATAACGGAACGGCCAGAATAATCAACACGTTTACCCAGTAAGTTTTGACGGAAACGACCTTGCTTACCTTTGATCATATCAGCCAGAGATTTCAATGGCCGTTTATTTGAGCCGGTAATCGCACGTCCTCGACGACCATTATCTAATAAGGCATCAACTGATTCCTGCAGCATGCGCTTTTCGTTACGCACGATAATATCCGGAGCATTAAGTTCTAATAAACGTTTTAGACGATTATTACGGTTAATAACACGACGATACAAATCGTTCAGATCTGATGTGGCAAAACGTCCGCCTTCCAGCGGTACCAAAGGACGTAAATCAGGCGGCAGAACGGGTAGAATGGTCATTACCATCCATTCCGGCTTGTTCTTGGATGATTGAAAGGCTTCCATTAACTTCAGGCGCTTACTGAATTTTTTCAGTTTGGTTTCTGATTCTGTACCCGCCATGTCTTCACGAATGGTGAGAATTTCTTTTTTTACATCGATGGCTTTAAGTAGTTCACGAACCGCTTCTGCGCCCATACGCGCATCAAAGTCATCACCATATTCTTCAATGGCATCCAGATATTGTTCATCAGTTAAAATCTGATTTTTTTCTAAGGACGTCATGCCCGGGTCAATAACGACAAATGCTTCAAAATAAAGCACGCGCTCAATATCACGCAATGTCATATCTAAAATAAGTCCCATACGTGACGGCAGAGATTTCAGATACCAGATATGTGCCACCGGGCTGGCCAGATCAATATGCCCCATACGGTCACGACGAACCTTGGACTGAGTGACTTCAACACCACATTTTTCACATATAACGCCACGGTGTTTAAGACGCTTATATTTACCACATAAGCATTCGTAATCTTTTACCGGGCCAAAAATTTTAGCACAAAACAAACCATCCCTTTCCGGCTTGAAAGTACGATAGTTAATGGTTTCTGGTTTTTTTACTTCACCATAAGACCAGGATTTGATCTTCGCTGGTGAGGCAAGTCCTATACGGATGGCGTCAAAATCGTCGAACTGATTTTGCTGTTTTATGAGATTTAATAAATCTTTCAACTTGATATCCTCTACTAAAGCGCCATGTGAGAAAAAATACGATAGTTTCTTCTCAACAATTTTTTATTGTTTGTGAACATATGCTTTTAGCTGTTAATCAGCTAAAAGGCAGATAAAACAGTTTGCTAATCTACCTGTTCCAGTTCTATATCGATGCCCAGAGCACGTATTTCTTTAAGTAATACGTTAAATGATTCCGGCATTCCGGCATCAATACGATGATCACCATCGACAATGTTTTTATACATTCTGGTACGACCCTGTACATCGTCTGACTTAACGGTCAGCATTTCCTGCAAGGTATATGCCGCACCATAAGCTTCAAGTGCCCAGACTTCCATTTCTCCGAAACGCTGTCCGCCAAATTGTGCTTTACCACCCAATGGCTGCTGCGTGACCAGACTATAAGGTCCGGTTGAACGGGCATGCATCTTGTCATCAACCAGATGATTGAGTTTCAACATATACATATAGCCAACGGTTACCGGGCGATCGAACTTATTACCGGTTCTACCATCATAGAGTGTAGACTGACCAGAGCGATCATAACCTGCCAGTTCAAGCATACGCTTGATTTCACTTTCTGCAGCACCATCAAACGCTGGTGTCGCCATAGGCACACCACCTTTAAGGTTGTTAGAGAGTTTGATAATTTCTTCATCGCTCAGACTGTCAAGATCTTCTTTTCTACCGGCACTGCCATTATAAATATCATCCAGGTATTTACGAAGCTTGGCTATTTTTTCTGCTTCAGCTATTTTTTCCTGCAGCATATCACCGATTTTTAAACCTAAACCACGAGCAGCCCAACCCAGATGCGTTTCCAGTACCTGTCCAACATTCATTCGTGAAGGTACGCCCAGCGGGTTCAGGACAATATCAACTGTTCTGCCATCTTCAAGGTAAGGCATATCTTCAACAGGAACAATTGTTGAGATAACACCCTTGTTACCATGACGTCCCGCCATTTTATCACCTGGCTGGATACGACGCTTAACAGCCATATAGACTTTAACCATCTTAAGCACACCTGGTGCCAAATCATCACCGGCAACAATTTTCCGGCGTTTTTCTTCAAAATGATCATCAAATTCTTTTCTGGAATTTTCTAATTGTTCTGAAAGTTTAAGCAGTTGTTCCTGTTGTTCTGTATCACGTAATTTGATGTCAAACCATTTGCTTTTCTGCGGCATCTCAGTAAGGATTTCAGCAGTTACTTTATCACCTGCTTTCATGCCTGGGCCACCGTCAACAACCTGATCAAGCAGAATACGCTCGACACGGCTATAGGTATCGATTTCAACAATACGGAATTGATCCTTCATGTCTTTGCGTACAGAGATCAGTGCATCTTCTTCAATAGATTTAGCACGGGCATCTTTTTCCAGACCATCACGAGTGAAGACCTGTACATCGATAATGGTTCCGACTTTACTGCCTGATACACGCAGTGAGGTGTCTTTTACATCAGATGCTTTTTCACCAAAGATCGCACGTAGTAGTTTTTCTTCCGGTGTTAATTGTGTTTCACCTTTGGGTGTTACTTTAGCCACCAGAATATCACCGCCTTTGACTTCAGCGCCAATATAAACAATCCCCGACTCATCCAGTTTTGCTAATGCTGATTCACCGACATTAGGAATATCACTGGTAATTTCTTCTGAACCTAATTTAGTATCACGAGCGATACAGGTCAGTTCTTCAATATGAATCGTAGTAAAGCGATCTTCTTCAACCATTCTTTCGGATATGAGAATAGAATCCTCGAAGTTATATCCATTCCATGGCATGAAGGCAATCATCATATTCTGGCCAAGTGCCAATTCACCAATATCGGTAGACGGGCCATCAGCAAGCACGTCACCACGAGCAATGATATCACCTTCCATAACTAACGGACGCTGATTAATACAGGTGTTTTGATTGGAACGCGTGTATTTAGTCAGAGTATAGATGTCAACACCCGATTCACCCGGCAGTGTCTCATCATCATTAACTCGAATAACGATTCGAGAGGCGTCTACTTTATCAATAATACCGCCACGACGTGCCACAGCGGCTACACCGGAGTCAATGGCAACGGTACGTTCCATACCGGTACCGACTAATGGCTTGTCGGCCTTTAATGTCGGTACTGCCTGACGCTGCATATTTGAACCCATTAACGCACGGTTAGCATCATCATGTTCCAGGAATGGAATCATGGATGCAGCCACCGAGACAATCTGTCTGGGTGAAACATCCATATAATTTATTTTGTCAGGTGAATAGGTGTTAAATTCATTAAGATGACGACAATTAACAATAGCATCGGTTAATTTAGCATTATCATCAATGGTGGCATTCGCCTGTGCAATAACAAATCCTGATTCATCAATCGCTGATAAATAATCAATTTGATCAGTTAACATTCCGTTAACGACCTTACGGTAAGGTGACTCAAGAAAACCATAGTCATTGGTACGTGCATACACTGCCAGTGAGTTGATCAAACCAATGTTTGGCCCCTCTGGTGTCTCAATAGGACAGACACGACCATAGTGAGTCGGATGTACATCACGTACCTCAAAACCGGCACGTTCACGAGTTAAACCACCGGGGCCTAAGGCAGAAACACGACGTTTATGAGTAATCTCTGATAACGGATTATTTTGATCCATGAATTGTGATAACTGGCTGGAACCAAAAAATTCTTTAATGGCTGCAGAAATCGGCTTGGCATTAATGAGTTCCTGAGGCATCAGGTTGTCAGCTTCAGCCAGAGTCAAACGTTCCTTAACGGCACGTTCAACACGAACCAGTCCAACACGGAACTGATTTTCAGCCATTTCGCCCACACTGCGTACACGACGGTTACCCAGATGATCAATATCATCAACAATACCCTTACCATTTTTAATATCCAGTAAGGTATTAATAACAGCAATGATATCATCATTAGATAAAATCCCTTCACCGGTTAGATCTTCACGACCGATACGACGATTGAATTTCATACGACCAACTGCTGATAAATCGTAACGTTCAGCAGTAAAGAACAGGTTGGCAAATAAAGCCTCTGCTGCTTCTTTAGTTGGCGGCTCACCAGGACGCATCATACGATAGATTTCAACTTGCGCTTCAAGTTGGGTTGATGAACTGTCAATACGTAATGTTTCTGAAATAAATGCTCCTGCATCCAGTTCATTAGTATAGATTATTTTTAATTTAGAAATCTTAGCTTCAATTAATTTTTCTAATAATTCTTCAGTAATTTCATCATTGGCATTGGCAACAATTTCAGCGGTTTTACTATCAACAATATTATTAGCCAGAGCCTTGCCATATAACATCTCCAGTGGAACTTGTATGTATTTCAGTCCTGATTTTTCGATTTGACGAACCAGACGTGCGGTAATTCTACGACCTTGTTCAACAAGAACATTACCCTTAGTATCTTTGATATCAAAGCTGTAGGTTTCACCACGCATCCTTTCCGAAACGAGTTTTAACTCTGCAGCATCTGCATTGATTTTAAAATCTTCAAAATCAAAGAACATACCCAGTATTTCTTCTGAATCATAACCTAAAGCTCTGAGCAGAATACTTGCCGGTAATTTACGTCGTCTGTCAATGCGAACAAAAACATTATCTTTGGGATCAAATTCAAAATCTAACCAGGAACCACGATATGGGATAACACGGGCATTAAATAATAATTTACCTGATGAGTGTGTCTTACCCTTATCATGATCAAAGAATACACCAGGACTTCTATGTAATTGAGAAACAATGACTCGCTCAGTACCATTGATAATAAAGGTACCATTGCCTGTCATTAACGGGATTTCGCCCATGAAGACTTCTTGTTCTCGAATATCTTTTACTTTCTTGTTCTTGGCACTGGATTCTTTATCATAAATAATTAATCGCAGCTTAACTCGTAAAGGTGCTGAATAGGTAACGCCTCTGGTACGACATTCTCTTTCATCAAAAGCAGGTTTCCCCAGACGATAGCTAATGTATTCAAGAGCCGCATTACCTGAAAAACTGACGATTGGAAAAACAGATTTAAAAGCGCCTTCAAGGCCAACTTCATTTCTACCTTCCGGGTTAACTTCAGCCTGCAAAAACTTACGAAATGAATCGAGTTGTATAGCAAGCAGATAAGGTACATCCATAACACCTTTAGATATACCAAAATTTTTACGAATACGTTTTTTTTCTGTAAATGAATAGGCCATTTATATTCCCGAGCTGTCTCTGTTTAAAGGTTCTATTTTGCTCAATAGTAACTATCTAAGCGCGTGTCCCGTTAACCTTAATACAACATAAGAGTTAATTAACACATTCGAGTTATCTCAAATATTTACCCTGACTGATAAAAATCAGCACGATAGATAATTCAAATAATTCGTATATTTAGAAACGGAAAATGGCCGGTGGTCTTGACCACCGGCCATTCTCGTTTTTATCGTGACAATTTCACCTAAAATGCAAAACTGCCGGACGATAAAAGTGCATTGTCTTACTTAAGTTCGACAGTTGCACCTGCTTCTTCAAGCTGCTTCTTAATTTCTTCAGCTTCAGCCTTATCAACGCCTTCTTTAACAAGACCAGGGGCACCGTCAACAACGCCTTTAGCTTCTTTAAGACCAAGACTAGTGATGGCACGAACAGCCTTAATAACGTTTACTTTCTTGTCGCCTATAGCAGCAAGAATAACATTAAATTCAGTTTGCTCTTCAGCACCACCAGCACCACCAGCACCACCAGCACCACCAGCAGCTGGAGCAGCCGCTACTGCAACAGCAGCAGTTACAGCAAATTTTTCTTCCATTGCTTCAACTAGTTCAACAACTTCCATTACAGACATATTAGAAATTGCGTCTAACATTTCGTCTTTAGATACAGCCATTTTTAACTCCAAAATTTTTCAAGTTACCTAAGCGAGTCTATTTATATAAACTGAGCCTGATAACCGGTTGGTTTACCATTCAAATTAAATTCATATAACATTTTCTTATATTTAGATAGAAGAATGTTATATCGCATGTATTAGCTTTGTTAGCTAAAAAGCCTAACTGGCTTCCTTCTGATCGCGAACAGCTGCGATAGTACGAACCAGTTTTGTATGCGGCTCTGCCAGAGTACGAACGAATTTCGAAATAGGTGCTTTCATAACAGACATCAACATGCCGATTGCTTGATCCTTAGTAGGGATCTTAGCAAGCACTTTAACATCTTCAGGTGCCAGTAATTTACCGCCGATAGAGACGATTTTTACTTGCAGCTTGTCATTTTCTTTCAGGAATTCAGAAATGACTCGACCTGCTGCACCTGGATCTTCCTGTGAAAAAGCAAGAACCAGTGAACCGGTCAGTTCACTTTGAATACATTCGAATTCTGTTCCCTCTACAGCGCGTCTCGCCAGAGTATTTTTAACCACACGAAGATAAACACCATCTGCACGCGCTTTAGCACGTAACTCGTTCATTTCGTTTGATTCAATACCCTGATAGACAGCACCGACGACAGAGTGTGCATTAGCGGCTATTTCAGCTACTTCAGCGACAATCGCTTTTTTACCTTCAATAGATAAAGCCACTACAACTCACCTCTCGTTTAGGATGTTTAATTATTGTTAGATAATCACTCATCAGGTTTCAGATAATTACTGTTATTTCTACAAATCATGTAAAAATAACAATAATCATTTAACGATGTTTCTTAAGCATCCAAGGAGCATTTTGAATTACACCGTCTGCGTGGGATTTTCTTTTGCTTTTAGATATAAAAAGCAAAAAGCTATTAAGAGCAAGCTCTCCCACGGTCTTTGAAGTCCACCAAATTTTGATTGTTTAAAATCGATAAAACGGTAAACCAAAGTCTTTGTTCCCGCAGCATGTTACTGCGTCAGGATAAATTATTTTTTGTAACTAATGTCCATTGCTTAATAGCTCATTAGGCGAATAAATTATCATACAATATTTTCTGTAGGGGGAATTCATTCGCCTTATTTACAATATACACTAACTAAATTTATTACTTAAGAGCGATACTTGACTGTTCAACAAGCAGACCAGGACCATGTGTAGTAGAAACACTGATCTTCTTAAGATAAATACCTTTTGCTGAAGATGGTTTTGCTTTTTGTAAATCAATAACCAGAGCCTCCAGGTTGCCTTGTAAAGCCGCAGCATCAAAACCAATTTTACCAATAGAACAGTGAATAATACCGCCTTTATCAGCACGAAAACGTACCTGGCCTGCTTTGGCATTATTAATAGCTGTAACAACATCAGGAGTTACTGTACCAACCTTAGGATTCGGCATTAAACCACGAGGTCCAAGAATCTGACCTAATTGACCAACAACACGCATAGCATCAGGCGTTGCAATCACAACATCAAAGTCCATATTGCCGCCTTTAATTTGTGCTGCCAGATCATCAAAACCAACGATGTCAGCACCAGCTTCTGTTGCTTTAGTGGCATTTTTGCCCTGAGCAAAGACAGCAACACGAACGATTTTACCGGTACCATTCGGTAATAGACAGGCACCACGTACGTTTTGATCTGATTTACGAGAATCGATACCCAGATTAATACTAATATCAACCGACTCTTCAAATTTGGAAGCAGGAAGAGATTTTAGTAACTCAACCGCTTCACTAAAACCATATAATTTTCCTGGTTCAACTTTTTCATTGAATAGTTTTTGCTTTTTAGTCAACTTAGCCATGATTATTTAACTCCCTCTGTCTCAATACCCATACTTCTGGCAGTACCAGCAATGGTACGCACAGCTGCGTCCATATCGGCAGCGGAGAGATCTTCCATCTTAGTGTTAGCAATTTCTTCTAACTGTGCACGGTTTACTTTAGCAACTTTATCGCGGTTAGGCACACCGGAACCACTTTTGATGCCGCCTGCTTTTTTCAGCAGAACTGCAGCAGGAGGTGTTTTGGTAATGAATGTAAAGCTGCGATCGTTATAAACAGTAATAACAACCGGGACAGGCATGCCTTTTTCAAGACTATTAGTCTTAGCATTGAATGCCTTACAGAATTCCATGATGTTCACACCATGCTGACCCAATGCTGGACCAACTGGTGGACTTGGATTTGCAGAGCCGGCGGCAACCTGCAACTTAATATATGCTTCTATTTTCTTAGCCATAGTTTCCTCTATTGGGTATATCGCTATGTATGAACGGACTACCTATAAGATACTAAGCGTACGTACTCTAAGCTCCCCTGTGAATGCAGCCGGAAATTATACCCGACAAACAACAATAGCGCCACAATTATATCAATTATGACGCTATATTTAATTTTTTAACTGCAAAGATATTTTATAATATCTTTAGAACTTTTTTTCTAGGTTTTTTCTACCTGAATAAATTGCAAATCAACCGGTGTTGAACGACCGAAAATACTCACTGATACACGCATTCTGCTCTTCTCGTAATCAACTTCTTCAACCACACCATTGAAATCATTAAATGGTCCGTCAATAATTCGTACCAATTCGCCTGCTTCAAATAGAACCTTAGGTTTCGGCTTATCAGTGCCTTCCTGAATTCGATTAAGGATTGCATCAAGTTCTTTTTGGCTAATCGGTGCGGGCTTATCTTTTTTACCACCAATGAAACAAAGAACTCTTGCTGCATCTTTGACAAGGTGCCAACTATCATCATCCATTTCCATTTCTACAAGTACATAGCCTGGAAAGAATTTGCGTTCACTGCGGCGCTTTTTACCATCTCTCATTTCGACAACTTCTTCAGTTGGAACGAGAATTTCACCAAATTTTGACTGCATGTCAAAGCGTATAATACGCTCTTCTAAAGAACGTTTTACGGACTTTTCATAACCTGAAAAAGCTTGTACTACATACCAGCGTAATGACATTTTATTATCCCTGACCTGTCAATAATCGAACACCCCAACCAATCACCTGATCGAAGCTCCAGAGAATAATACCAATAATAACCACCATAACTCCAACACTTAATGTTGTTTGTGTTGTCTCTTTCTTACTTGGCCATACGACTTTTTTCATTTCGACAACTGATGCACGAACAAAGGCAATACTTGAAGCTCCTTTTTCGGTCTTTGCCGCAATAAGAAAAGCAATAATAACACCCGCTACAACGCCAAGAACTCTGTAAAGTAGAGAAATCTCATCTTGCGTGTAGTAAACAAAGAGGGAAGCTGCAATAACAAGGATTGCAATGCTTAATTTTATTTTATCTGGCATTAAATTATCTGATTGGTTTATTTAGTTTTTTTTAAATTGTCTCACTGCTCTAGTGATATGAGATCATCTAAAAAAAGATTTGTACGAGAAACAGCACAGACATTACTATGCCTGTCCTAGATCCGATAAAGTGGCAGGCCAGGAGGGAGTCGAACCCCCAACCCCCGGTTTTGGAGACCGGTGCTCTGCCAATTGAGCTACTAGCCTAGAGTTGAATAATATTTCTACAAAGCAGATTGGCATTTGCTTCGCTTATTTTCTCCTTAATTTATAAGGAGAAAACAGAAAAATTTAAAGCTTTTATTCAGGAAGCTTTTAACGATTATTCTTTATACCCAATCAACTTAAAAATGCAGGATCGAACACTTGGAAAGTGTCATTAATCCGAGAATCTAATGATTTTCCAATGCTCGGTAAAATTTCATCAAAAAACTCATTAATTTTCTGTCGAGACTCTTTAGCATTGTGAAAAAAATGATTATTTCTCACCTTTTCATTCATTACTTTCCATAACCGCTCTATCGGATTCAAATTTGGAGTATAAGGTGGTAAATAATACAATTTAACATCTAATTGTTGTGCTTTATCTTTTAAAACTTGAGCTCTGTGATAACCCGCACCATCACAAGCACTAAATGTATCGTGCCAGTATTGCTGCTTTTCCAACGAAGTGATTCAATAAAATCCATCATGGAGACTGCATTGACCCCGTATCATATTGTGAACTGACCGCGTTCGCTAACTGACCCAATTGGATGGCAGCAACAATGTTCAGTCGTATCCTGCTTCCTGTGGTTTTGATTGGTTTATCCGTTCCTATTCTTATCCAGCCAGAAGTGATTTTTGTCGCTTG
>JAIVER010000010.1 GCA_023864145.1 Thiohalomonas sp.
GCGCCTAATCATATTTGGGGCGGAGATATTACCTACTTAAAAACAGGTGAAGGCTGGATGTATTTGGCTGTTGTAATGGATTTGTACTCGCACCGTATTGTACGCCTGGTACGTCAGCAAACAAATGACAACAGACTTGATATGCAAAGCATATGATCATGGCCTGTAACTTAAGGCAACCACCTTTTGGGCTTATTTTTCACACTGATCGAGGTTCTCAATATACCAGTAAGCGGTACAGAAAATTACTGAGTGATTATGGGATCCGAGCAAGTATGGGTGATGTTGGAGCTTGTTGGGATAATGGCGTAGTTGAACGCTTTTATGGAAGTCTCAAGCACGACTGGATATTTAAAATTGCTCAACCTAGCCGTGAACCTAAAAAAATCAGTTAACCCTGCCAGCAACCAAAATTTAGCATAAACAACCTAAAAGTCTGACTCATTATGTTCTATGAAGGAGCTGGCAGTCCCACATGCTACTGAGCAATAATGGACGACTGGTAATTGCCTGACTGGTAATTGCCTCATGGTGTTTGTGTGGAATAGCTAATCGAACAAATAAATTCCACCAGTTACATATCAATGCAATCATTCGAGCCATGAATTGACAGCTCTTTATTTTATGGGTATATATTGTGGGTGCCGAATCCCTAATTTTTCAGCCAAAGCTACGGTATCATCGATATTTAAGGGAAAGTGTTCTCTTATATCAAGCATGAAGGTTGACCAGTCAAAAAGATAAAAGGTTGCCAATTCCAGGTCGGATAACAGATGGAGGACCCGGCCATGGATAATACTGGGTAAGCGATGAGTACGACCTTTGCTAGGCAGATCACGTACTTCAAGGAAGGGTTTATAAGCCGCACCAATTCCTTGCCCACGACCTTCTTTAAATCGTTTGGCAATATTAGATATTACTAATTTATTGATTGTTTTCAGGTTTAGCTTGAGGAAATCACCCATTCTGGGGCATCCTGCTTAATATTTAATCAAAAATTAGCATAATTACCCTAAGGATGATACTTTATTATTAATCCACATTTAATAATATTCGTATCTTCCCTCCTACTCAACAGTAACTGATTTTGCCAGATTTCTGGGTTGATCAATATCAGTGCCCTTTATTATTGCCACATGATAGGAGAGAAGTTGCAGCGGAATGGTGAATACCATAGGAGCTATCAGAGAGTCTATTTCACCGACTTTAATGACTTTGATTGATTCTTCTTCTTCAAGATCGGCATTGGTATCAGAAAAAACATAGAGTTTTCCCCCCCTGGTTTTAAGTTCTTGCAGATTTGATTTTAATTTACCAATGAGATCATTATTGGGTGCCACAGCCACTACCGGCATATCAGCATCGACTAATGCCAACGGTCCGTGTTTTAGTTCGCCAGCAGGATAGGCTTCTGCATGAATATAGGATATTTCTTTTAGTTTTAATGCCCCTTCCATTGCGATGGGGTATTGCGTTCCTCTGCCCAGGAATAAGGTATTGTGTTTATCAGAAAACTCTTTTGACAGTTCTTCAATTTCTTTATCAAGTAATAATGCCTGTTCTATTTGTCCTGGTAATTTTCTTAATGCTTTTACTGCTTCTTCTTCTAGTTTTGTATTCGCTTTTTCTTTAGCAACACAAACCACCAGCATTAATAAGGCTGTTAGCTGCGTGGTAAATGCTTTTGTTGATGCGACAGCAATTTCCGGCCCGGCATGGGTCATAAAAGCCAGATTTGATTCTCTTACTAATGAACTTTCCGGCACATTACAAATCACTAAAGAGTGCTGCACACCCTGTTTTTTTGCTTCTCTTAAGGCTGCCAGAGTATCGGCGGTTTCTCCTGATTGAGAAATGGTGACGATAAGCGTTTTTTTACTATAGACTGCTTTACGATAACGAAATTCACTGGCTACCTCAACCATACAAGGAATACCTACAATTCCTTCAAACCAGTATTTTGCTACCAATCCTGAGTGATAGCTGGTACCACAGGCAATTATATAGACTGAGTCCATTTCTTTAAAAATTTCTTCTGCGCCATAACCAAATGAGTTTGAAAATACATGAGAGCTGTCTATTCGTCCTTCTAATGTGTCTGCGACCGCCTTGGGTTGTTCATAAATTTCTTTCAGCATGTAGTGTCGATATTCACCACGTTCTACGGCGTCTACTCCAAGCTCACTTTTTCTCATGGGACGTTCAACTTCTTCCCCTGATTTATCATAAATCACAATGGATTCGCGTGTGATATCTGCTATATCACCTTCTTCAAGAAATATAAATTGTTGAGTCACAGGTAGTAATGCAGAGACATCTGATGCAACAAAATTTTCCCCGATGCCTAAACCTATCACTAATGGACTGCCGCTTCTCGCTGCAATTAAACGTTCCTCAGTGTTATCTATTACACCCAGGGCATAGGCTCCTTCTAAATGTTTAATGGATTCAAATACTGAATGTAAAATATCCTTGCCTTGTTTTTTATATTTTCCTATTAGATGAACAATACTTTCACTATCCGTTTGCGAGCAAAAATTAATGCCTTCTGATTCTAGCTGAGTTTTAATTTCTTCATAATTTTCAATAATACCATTATGAACCAGAGCAATATTTTCTTCGCTCATATGTGGGTGGGCATTACATTCTGCTGGCTTTCCATGGGTTGCCCAGCGTGTGTGAGCAACACCAATACTACCTTTTATCGGATTTTTTTCCAAGCCTTCTTCTAATTGTAAGACTTTTCCAAGCGCTCTTTGTCTACTAATTTTATTATTTTTCCCCTGAATGGCCAGACCGGCAGAATCATAGCCTCTGTATTCCAGTCTTCTCAAACCTTCTATTAAAATTGCTTCAACGTTTCGTTCTGCGATAGCAGCAACTATTCCGCACATAGTTTATCCTGTTTTTTTATTATAAAGGTGAATTTTCAATCATTTTTGTTTACTGGGTCTTTGCCAGCCATCCAGAGTTTTTTGTCCCCCTCTGGTGAAGGTCAATTTATCTGCTTCAGCATTTCTACTGAGTGTTGAACCAGCCCCAATAGTGGCACCGCTGCCTATTTCAATTGGTGCAACCAATGCAGTATTTGAACCTATAAAGGCATTATCGCCAATTTTAGTTAAATGTTTATAGGCACCATCATAATTACAGGTAATTGTACCTGCACCAATATTGACGTTTTCACCCATTTCAGTATCACCAATATAACTCAGATGGTTTACCTTTGATCCTTTGGATATATGTGATTTTTTTATTTCAACAAAGTTACCGACTTTGGCATTTTCATCCAGTTTTGTATCGGGTCTTAATCGTGCAAATGGGCCAATATGACAGCCATTAGCAATGGTTGATTTTTCCAGAATACAATTTTCTAGAATCTCAACATTATCTTCAATGGTCATATCTTTTATAACCGTATTAGCACCAATAGTCACATTACTGCCTATCTTGCAGTGACCTTCTATAATGACATTAATATCAATAATGACATCTTGTCCGGTTTCAATGGTGCCACGTAAATCAAAACGACCCGGATCCCTCAAAGTCACCCCCCTGGTCATCAGAGTATATGCCTGACGTTTTTGATATTCTCGTTCAAGTTCTGCCAATTGAATCTTATTATTGATTCCTTCTATTTCTTTATTATCTTTAACAATATAACTTTGAACTATTTCATTTTCTAAAACAGCTAATTCGATCAGATCAGTTAAATAATATTCGCCCTGAGCATTATTATTAGCAATTTTTGCTAACCATTGTTTTAGTTTGTCACCATTAACCAGCATGACGCCGCTATTGATCTCCGTGATCTGTCTTATGACTTCACTGGCATCTTTTTCTTCTACTATTTTTTCAATATTTGCATCACTATTTCTAACAATACGTCCATAGCCTTGTGGATTATTCAGATTTGCAGTCAACAGAGCAATAGAACTGTCTTGTTTAGCTTCTAACAGTTTATTGAGTGTTTCTGTATTCAATAAAGGCACATCAGCATATAAAATTAATACATTTGCTGAATCATTTACTCTTTCTATTGCTTGCTGTACTGCATGTCCTGTGCCTAATTGCTCTTTTTGCTCACACCAGATTAGTTTTCTTCCTTGCAATGAATTTTTGACCTGTTCAGCACCATGACCATAAATTAAACTTATTGATTGTGCTTTAAGAGCCTCTGCACTATCAATAACATGCTCTACAAGTGATTTACCTGCTAATTTATGCAGTACCTTGGGTAGATCCGAGTACATCCTTGTCCCTTTACCGGCAGCAAGAATAATGACTTGAAGTGATTTATCCGACAGTGTTTTTTCATTCATTCTTATTTATCTCAAAATATTGTTTAATCTCTTATTGTTCTATTTTTATTTTCTTTTTTAAAGAAGATTTATCTTACTTTTGTTAAATTCATCACACATTAGGGTATTCCACTACATTTTGCTCTGTTTTCCCTTGAATTACGCACCGTTTTGTATATTATTAATTTATAATATAGTTGTGGCTTTTATTTATGATGAAAAACTTACTAATACTGCTCTTACTCGTTTTTTTTAATCTGAATCCATTCAGAGGTGTTTCTGCGGATGAATATGCTCCATGTATGGGCGAAGATCCTGTTTCTCCTGTGCTAATTGATTACTATAACGAATTTAAACAAGCACCTACAGTTGTTGATAATAAAAAAAACAGTTTAAATACAAATCCTTACCTAATTAAAGATTCACTGGCCAATTATTATTCTGAATTCCTTGATTAATATCGTATTGATATTATTTCACTCATAAAAAAAGGTCGTATAAATACGACCTTTTTTTATGAAAAAGAGTGATTTCATTAATCCACATAGTGTCTATCTAAAAATTGTCTTAGCTATGCTAATATACTAGTGAATTAATCTCCTCTCTTCTGCTTACGCATTTTTTCAATCATTTTTAATTGTACAATAGCTTCAGCCAGTTGTGCTTCAGCCTTTGCGAAATTAATTTCTGACTCTTGATCTTTGAGCATTTCTTCTGCGCGTTCTTTAGCGGCCTGAGCTGAATGCGCATCCAGCTCACCTGCTCTTATTGCCGTATCTGAAAGAATGGTAACCACGTGAGGCTGAACCTCAAGTAAACCACCTGATACGTATATAAATTCTTGCTTACCGCCTTGTTCTGTGATGATCACTTCGCCGGCTTTTAAAATTGAAAGCAATTGCGAGTGGTGGGGTAAAATACCTAAATCACCCATTTCACCTGGAACGATAACCATCTCAGCCAAATTAGAGAAAATCTCTTTTTCAGCACTGACGATGTTTAATTTCATGGTCATTGCCATGCCAACTCTCCTTTTACATCCTGAATACTAGCCATAGAACAAAGTGTTTCATTGATAACTAATTGATCTATGGCTAGATTTTATCTCTATTAAGTAGAGCCTGGATATTGTTTGCTTAAACAGTATTTGCCTTTTCAAGCACTTCTTCAATACCACCAACCATATAGAAAGCTTGCTCAGGGATAGCATCATGTATGCCCTCAACAATCTCTTTAAAGCCGCTGATGGTATCTTTCAGAGGAACATACTTACCCTCGGTACCGGTAAAGACTTCTGCAACGAAGAAAGGCTGTGATAAGAAACGTTGAATTTTACGAGCACGATTTACAATCTGCTTATCTTCATCAGATAATTCATCCATACCCAGAATCGCAATAATATCTTTCAATTCTTTATAACGCTGTAGAGTTGTCTGAACTCCACGAGCCACTTCATAATGCTCATTACCGACAATTTGCGGATCCAGCTGACGAGAAGTTGAATCCAGTGGATCAACTGCAGGATAAATGCCTAATTCAGCAATCTGACGAGATAAAACAACAGTCGCATCAAGGTGAGCAAATGTGGTTGCTGGTGATGGATCCGTTAAATCATCTGCAGGTACATAAACCGCTTGAATAGAGGTAATTGAGCCGACTTTTGTTGAAGTAATTCGTTCTTGCAGAGCACCCATTTCTTCAGCCAGTGTTGGCTGATAACCAACGGCTGAAGGCATACGACCTAATAAAGCTGATACTTCTGTTCCTGCCAGGGTATAACGATAAATATTATCAATAAAGAGTAATACGTCATTACCTTCGTCACGGAAACCTTCTGCAATGGTCAGGCCGGTTAATGCAACACGTAGTCTGTTACCTGGAGGCTCATTCATCTGACCATAAACCAGAGCCACTTTATCCAGTACATTGGAGTCTTTCATTTCATGGTAGAAGTCATTACCCTCACGAGTACGTTCACCAACACCGGCAAATACGGAGTAACCACTATGCTCTGCTGCAATGTTACGGATAAGCTCCATCATATTAACGGTTTTACCTACACCCGCACCACCAAATAGGCCAACTTTACCACCTTTGGCAAATGGGCAGACCAGGTCAATTACTTTAATACCGGTTTCCAATAATTCCGCTGTGGCTGCCAATTCTTCATAGGCCGGTGCTGCGCGGTGAATTGAGGCACGTTTCTTTTCGCCGACATCACCTTTTTCATCAATCGGATTACCCAGCACATCCATAATGCGTCCCAATGTTTCGGTACCAACAGGTACGGAGATAGGTGCGCCTGTTGATGTGACTTCAAGTCCACGTTTTACCCCATCAGTACTTCCCATGGCGATACAACGAACAACTCCATCACCTAATTGCTGCTGAACTTCCAAAGTTAATTCTGCTTCCGCGACTGTTAATGCATCATATATCTTTGGTAATGAATCGCGAGTAAATTCTACATCAACTACAGCACCAATAATCTGGACAATTTTTCCTGAACTCATTTTTGGTTCCTTTTTTTAAAACTAAAAACAAAAATAGAAAGTATGCTGAATGTAAACTACAATCTGTGCTTCATCTAGCATAACTTTTTTGCTTTATTGCTTTCTTAATTTACAGGTCTTCAGCCTTATACAGCAGCAGCACCAGCAACAATTTCTGAAAGTTCTTGTGTAATAGCGGCTTGTCTTGCTTTATTGTAAACAAGTTGCAAGTCATCAATCATATCAGCAGCATTATCGGTTGCGCTCTTCATTGCAACCATTCTGGCACCCTGCTCACAGGCAGCATTCTCAACCACACTCTGATACACCAGTGACTCAATATAACGCATTAATAATGCATCAATCACTCCTTCGGCATCAGGTTCGTATAGATAATCCCAGTGATACTTCATATGTCCAGCAGAAACTTCATGGTATCTCACATACTCATTAGTACCGGAATGATTATCCATCTGAGACTCACCAATTGGCAGCATCTGAGCCACAATAGGCTGTTGAGTCATAGTATTAATAAATTTATTAAATACCACGAACAGGCGATCTATTTTACCTTCGTGATAAGCATCAAGCATAACTTTGACACTACCGATTAAATCGTCAATCCTCGGTTCATCGCCTAATTGTTCGCTATGTGAAATCACATTACCGCCAATACGCTTAAAAAAGGCACTGGCTTTTGAACCAATGACACAAACATCAATTTCTTTCTCTTGTTCATGCCACTTTTTCATGCTCGTAACGGTTTCTTTGAATAAATTAGTATTCAAGCCGCCACATAAGCCTCGATCAGAAGATATGACAATATAACCAACACGCTGTACTTCAGGTTCAACTAGAAAGGGATGCTTATATTCAGTATGTGCGTGTGCCAAATGACGAACAACATCGATCATCTTTTTTGCATAGGGCCTGGATGCACTCATCCTGTCCTGTGCACGACGCATTTTACTGGCAGCAACCATTTCCATCGCACTGGTGATTTTCTGCGTATTTTTAATACTGCTGATCTGAGTGCGAATCTCTTTTCCGCTTGCCATCCTCAGAGCCTCCTATTTAGCAGGTGCTATTTGCTTTAAAGCTTTCAATCGCTTCATGAAGTTTCTTTTCAATGTCATCGTTATAGTCGCCTGACTCGTTGATTGTATTAATCAAGTCTGCCTTGTTTGCTTTCATATAATCCTGCATAGCAGCTTCAACCAAAACAATTTTAACAACATCAACATCATCAAGATAACCCTTAGTCGCAGCAAATAAGGTAATCGCCATTTGTGCAACACTATAGGGTGAATATTGATTTTGTTTCATCAATTCAGTGACACGCTGACCACGTTCAATTTGCCCGCGAGTTGCTTCATCTAAATCAGAGGCAAACTGAGCAAATGCCGCCAGTTCACGATACTGAGCTAAATCAAGACGAATACCGCCTCCTAATTTTTTAATGATCTTAGTTTGTGCAGCACCACCAACACGTGATACTGATAAACCTGCATTAATCGCCGGACGAATACCTGAGTTAAATAAATCAGTTTCCAGGAAAATCTGACCATCTGTAATTGAAATGACATTGGTTGGTACAAAAGCTGATACGTCACCTGCCTGTGTTTCAATAATCGGCAATGCCGTTAATGAACCCGTTTGACCTGTGACTTTACCATTGGTCTGTGCTTCAACATAATCCGCATTAACACGAGCTGCACGCTCAAGTAAACGTGAATGAAGATAGAATACATCTCCAGGATATGCTTCACGACCCGGTGGACGACGCAATAGTAATGAGACCTGACGATAAGCCCATGCTTGTTTGGTCAAATCATCATAAACAATCAATGCGTCTTCACCACGGTCACGGTAGAACTCACCCATGGCACAACCTGAATAAGGTGCAATGTATTGCATGGCAGCGGCATCAGATGCAGATGCCGCAACAACAATCGTGTTTTCCATAGCGCCGAATTCTTCCAACTTGCGAACCACTGCCGCGACACTGGATGCTTTTTGTCCTACAGCAACGTAGATACATTTAATACCAGAGTCTTTCTGGTTAATAATTGCGTCAATGGCGACTGCAGTCTTACCTGTCTGGCGGTCACCGATAATCAATTCACGCTGACCACGGCCAATCGGCACCATAGCATCAACTGATTTCAAACCGCTCTGAACTGGCTGATTTACTGATTGACGAGCAATTACGCCCGGTGCAATTTTCTCAATGGGTGATGTCTGTTCTGTATCAATTGGACCTTTACCATCAATCGGATTACCCAGTGAGTCAACAACACGACCCAATATAGCATCCCCTACGGGTACTTCCAGAATACGACCGGTACACTTTACCTTGTCACCTTCAGCGATATGCTTGTAATCTCCTAAGATAACTGCACCAACTGAATCGCGTTCCAGGTTTAATGCCATACCATAAATGTTTCCTGGGAATTCAATCATTTCCCCTGACATTACGTCACTTAAACCGTGAATTAATGCAATACCATCTGATAGACTAACAACAGTACCTTCGATATTTACTTCGGTTTTAAGATCAAAATTTTCAATGCGACTTTTTATTAAATCGCTGATTTCTGATGGATTTAACTGCATTTTTTAATCCTCTATGTCCCGACTCGCTACCTATAGCAGTGAGTGGGTAATTTTTTCCAGTTGTGATTTCACTGAACCGTCAATCACCACATCACCTGCACGAATGATAACTCCACCTAACAATATCTTATCGGTTTGAGTTGTAATCGTCACTTCACGACCGAATTTCTTTTTCAACGCTGCGGCAATGCTTTTCTTTTGTGTCGCATTGACGGCATAAGCTGAAATAACCTGAGCTTCTATACTGCCTTCTTCTTCAGCACGCATGGCTTCAAAGCTGTCAGCTATAGTAGGAATCACTTCTAAACGACCGTTTTCTGCCACTATTTTAATGAAGTTTTGTCCTTGCTCATCCAGTTCTTCCTTGCAAATATCAATGATAAGTGAAGTAACCTGCTCATCTGCAACACCTGGATTGTTGATAAACTCGACCATGGACTCATTCGCTGTCACTTCTTTGAGAAGAGCCAGTGTGTCAGACCATGCTTTAAGGGTGTTATTGGCTTGTGCCAGATTGAAGATTGCCTGGGCATAAGGTCTTGCTAATGTGCTTAATTCTGCCATTATGAATTTCCAGTCTTATAAATCACTGTCTTATAAGTCATAGTTGCCCTACGACATCTTTTAACAAATTGCCATGTGCTTTAGCGTCGATCTCTTTCTTAATGATCTTACCTGCTGCTGCAATAGTGATATCAACCACCTGTGCACGCAATGATTCTTTAGCACGATTGACCTCTTGTTCAATCTCAGCATTCGCTGCTACGATTAAACGTTCGCCTTCTGCCTTTGCGTCATCTTTAGCGTCTTCTATTATTTCAGCACCGCGTTTTTGCGCTTGAGCAAGGAATTCAGCTGCCTGCTCTTTTGCTTCTTTAATATGTTGAGTCGCTTTATGTTCCGCCAGCTCCTGCTCATGTTTACCACGTTCAGCTGCTGCAAGACCATCGGCAATACGCTTTTTACGATCGTCCATCATCTGGGTCATTGGAGTCCAGAGATATTTACCTATGAACCAGACTAATATCGCGAACGTTATCATCTGGCCTATAAGAGTTGCGGTAATGCTCATCGCCTAATTCCTATATTCATTTTTGTTAAAATTCTATATTTAGCTTCTCATTAAACATTCAATGTTAAGCTAATAATCAGCATGTTATGAACCGCAGGGGTTCCTTCTGATAAACAGCCCTGAGGCAATAAACAACCCTGACCTAAATAAAATAGTTAACCGCCGACAGAGGCTTGAACTGCTGCCGCAAATGGGTTTGCAAATACGAACCACATTGCCATACCTAAAACGATCATTGGGAATGCTTCCATCAGACCACCAGTGAACAGCATTTGACCCATTAATTGCGGACGCATTTCAGGCTGACGAGCAATACCTTCCAGGAACTTGGAACAAATAAGTCCCCACCCTAAAGCTGAACCCAGACCTGCCGCAGCAAGAATAATACCGACAGCGATTGCTGTGTAACCATAAACTAAAGCCATTGCTTCCATTAGTTTCTCCTAATATTTGCTATTTTTTAAAAGTTAAAAGTTAAATGTTTGAAATTCGTTTTTTAATGTTCGTCGATTTCCTGATGCGCCATACCCAGGTATACGATGGTTAATAACATAAAGATAAATGCCTGCAGGGAAATGACCAGAATATGGAATATAGCCCATACGGTCCCCAAAGCAATCTGTGGAAATAATCCATACAGGGATGCACCACCTAAAAGCGCAATCAGCATAAAGATCAATTCACCGGCAAACATATTACCGAATAAACGTAGACCAAGACTGATTGGTTTGGCAACTTCTTCAATGGTCGTCATAATAATATTGACCGGAATTAAATATTTACCAAATGGGTGAAACAGGAACATTTTAAGATAGCCCATAGGGCCCTTAATTTTAATGTTGTAATAAATAATGAGGGAAAAGACAGAAAGTGCCAGTGCAAATGTAGTACTTAAATCAGTTGTCGGTACGACTTTCATATAATGAATACCAACTAACTGGCCTATTTCAGGCAATAGGTCAACCGGCAACAGATCCATGGCATTCATGAGAAAAACCCACATAAAAATGGTCAAAGCCAGCGGCCCAATCAACGGGTTACTTCCGGGGAAAATATCTCTGATCTGTTGTTGAACAAATTCAACAATGGCTTCTAAAACATTTTGGCCACCTGATGGGGTATCAGCTGTCATTTTTTTAGGCATTGTATAGGCAATGTACATCAGAACGCCTGCTAATAACCAGCTGTAAAACAATGTATCCAGATTTAAAACCCAGAAACCAGCGTCACCGATACTGTTATTTTGCAAGTGATGCTGAATATACTCAACGGATGTTGGTCCGCTTGCTTCACTAGCAGTTGAGGTACTCACTTCACATCTCCACGATTTTTAAATAATTCTTTTTTCAAAAAAACAGTGCTCCTATTTTTTTACAGGAACATAACTGGTATCTACTTTATTGGCAATAAAACTCAATTGGGTCACAGCAAAACTGATCAGAATTGCTAGCGGGTCTAATTTTAGGTAACCCATCCCTAACGCCATTAAAACCAGTGTTAAAATAAATTTTTGTATCGCGCCAATATATATTTCTATATATCTCTGCTGCCTCTCTATGGAAGCAACTTCAGCAGCACGGCCAATGCGCCATGCCATAAGCAATGTGCCTGACAGCGTAATGCTACCCCCATAAAAGGCGGCAAACAGACCATCACTATTTTGCAGAACAAGATAACTAAGAGCAATGATGAGAGTTAAAATAACTTGTACAATTAACAGTCGACGTACTACCCTGCGCATGACGACTAGTGCAAAACTCATTTATATAATTATCCGTTTTCTTTCTTTTAATACTTCCTTTTAATACTTCCTTTTAATACTTCCTTTTAATACTTCCTTTTAATATAAGTGGCATTTGCACTTAATTTTTAAAGCGTAAAGTATAATGATTATCTTGTGCTAGATCAATGAAAATAACGATATTCTAATATTTATCCCCAAATAGATACTAATATTTATTGTATCCTGCTCTCTATGATAGAAAACCTGCTAATGTAATCTATTACCACACCATTTTACACAGAATTATCCAGAGTAACGAATGAATTCTAACTCGACCTAATATGGGCTATGATTCCTTCCAGTTCATCGACATTATTATAATGAATAAGCATTTTACCCCGCCCTTTATTACCATGCTGAAAAAGGACTTTTGCACCCAGCTTCTCACTCAAACTCTGTTCTAAATTAAGAATATTAGGATCAACCTTCTTTTCCGTTTTTACTTTAGGATTGAGTATTTTTTTGATCAGTCGTTCTGTTTCACGTACTGAAAGTCCCTGACTGACAATTTGTCGTGCTGTATGACTTTGTTCTTCTCCCTTTAATGCCAGTAATGCACGCGCATGACCCATTTCCAGATCACCATTTTCCAGCAAACTGCGTGTACTTATTTCTAAATCTAAAAGACGTAATAAATTCGACACCGCAGCACGAGATCGGCCCACAGCATCGGCTGCAAGCTGATGGGTCATATTAAATTCATCAATCAGGCGTCTTAATGCACCGGCCTCTTCAATGGGATTGAGTTCTTCACGCTGAATATTCTCAATTAATGCCATGGCAATAGCAGCTTGATCGGACACATCACGGATCACAGCAGGGATATCAGCCAGGCCTGCCATTTGTGCTGCACGCCAACGACGTTCACCAGCAATAATTTCATATTTTTGTTCGTCATTTGCAGCAGCATCACCAACAGGACGAATGATAATGGGCTGCACAACACCCTGTGCTTTTATAGAATTCGCTAATTCTTCCAGTGCTTCAGGATGCATATCAATCCGTGGCTGGTATACACCTGGCTGAATCAATTCTAGCGGCATATTATGCAGTTCACCATCTGATTTTTGTTTGACAGCACGTTCTTTTTTAGCACCGCCACTCAATAAGGCATCTAAGCCACGACCCAAACCACGTTTTTTACCTGCCACTATTTAGTTCCTTCCTATCTTAATAGGCATATAGCCAATCAACTTGAAAATGCAGGATCGAACACTTGGAAATTATCATTAATTCGAGAATCTAATGATTTTCCAATGCTCGGTAAAAT
>JAIVER010000011.1 GCA_023864145.1 Thiohalomonas sp.
TTCTTTTCCATTTCCAGAATGCTTATGTTGCATTTCTAGAGCTGATTTTTCATGGGCTGTGAGAGTAATTTGCGTCATTGGATAATTTTGGTCTTTTTCTCTATGAAAATCAAGCATTTTCATAGAGCATGGGTATATTTATTGAGTTTATTTAAGGCATCCCAGGACATTTTTGCTGCGATAGCGAATAAATCACCCAGGCCTGGTATATCAATTGCGCCGGCAATTTCAAATAAGGGGTGGATCACAAAGTTGCGATATTGCAGCTGTGCATGAGGTATTGTGAGTGTTTCTGTCTGAATTTTGGACTCCCCATAGAGTAATATATCTAAATCCAGTGTTCGAGCACCCCATTTTTCATTTCTTTCACGCCCCTGTGCTGCTTCAATTTTATGCAGCCTTTGTAATATCTGCTCTGCTGTTAAGACAGTTTCCAACATTGCCGCCGCATTAATATAATCATTTTGAGGCGGCGCATCAGAAAGAACTAATGCTTTGCTTTGGTAGAAACTCGACACTTTAAGTAATTGTAGTTCCGGCTCTTTTTTTATACTATCCAGAGCATTTTGCAACTGAACTGATGGCTCTGATAAATTACTACCCAGACCGATATAACATATCATTCACTACGACCCAAATTAGCTGAGTGCTCAACAGCATTTTGACTTGCCGGTTTTCTTCTACGACGTTTCTTGCGTCTTCCCTGTTTTTTTTGAGGCCGCAGCAGGGATTCACACATCATTTCCTGTTCAGATAACTTTTTCGTCTGTATTTCAGTCCACCATTCACAAAATGATGTTAATTCTGGCTCGCCCACGCCATTTCTTAATAATAGAAAATCATAAGCAGCACGAAAACGTTTATTCTCCAACGTTCTTAATGCTCTTTTTCGCGTTGGGTGCTGCAATTGCGGCTGCATATGCCAGATTTCTCTCATCATCAGGCTAAGACGCTTAGGAATAGAAGTATGTGCCTGCTGCCGCGTAATCACCTCACGGCTGGCACTAAGCAATGCTTCCATCTCATGTTGGCCCAGCTCAATAAAACGGTTTTTATACTCATGCAGCGGATGCCAAAGTAACACTGCCAGAAAAAAAGCCGGGTTAAGCGATTTACCTGTAGCTATCCGTGCGTCGGTATTTCTTAAAGCCTGCTCAATTAACTGTAGTGTCCCTGAGTTTGCTTCCTGATTCAGCTTAATAGAAGCTTCAGTCATTGGAAATAATAATTCAAACAGAGGATATTCTCTGAGCAGCTGGAAACATTTAAGACCATAACCACCTTGAAACATTTTAATGGTTTCATCAAATAATCGAGTGACAGGAATATCTTCTAGCAAAGCAGCCAGGTCAAAGATCAGATTATTGGTGTGATGTTCCATTTGAAAATCAAGTTTGGCGGCAAAACGCACTGCCCTGAGCATTCTCACCGGATCTTCACGATAGCGAGTATCTGCATCACCAATCATGCGTATTATTTTATATTTCAGATCATCCATGCCGCCGGTAAAATCAACAATGGAATCATCACGAATATTATAATACAGCGCATTGATTGAAAAATCCCGGCGCAGGGCATCTTCTTCAAGGCTGCCAAAGACATTATCCCGAATAATACGGCCATCTTTATTTTGATCGGCACGAGCAGTGCTTTCTCCCTCGTGAGGACCTCGAAAGGTGGCCACTTCAATCACATCACGACCATAAAGAATATGTGCCAGACGAAAGCGCCTGCCAATCAAACGGCAATTGCGAAAGAGGCTTTTGACTTCTTCTGGGTGGGCATCAGTGGCCACATCAAAATCTTTTGGCTTTTTACCCAGTAATAAATCCCTCACGCCACCACCAACAAGATAGGCCTGATAACCGGCATCTTTAAGACGATAGAGTACTTTTAATGCATTATCACTGATAGCATCCCTTGGTACTAAATGTTCTTGTTTACTTACTATCCGTTTTTTAATTTTCATGCCTGAATTTTCGTTGGGAAACCAATGTTATTTATCTTGTTAAAATAGTGCCCGCTCATAGGTAAGATCTTAAGAAGTTGAAATGAAGCTCAATTGATGATCAAATAGGAGTTCTCACACCCATATTTTCATTACAAAAAACCTTCCAATGAACATTACCATAATCATCAAAAAACTGAAACAAGTCTTAAGCGAAAATAAATTAAATCGACTGGGAAAGAAACGGGCTTTACTCAAAGAAAAAGGAATGTAACGGCATTTCAAGTGGTTATAGCCATGATATGTGCGCTTGGAGAAAAAGACACGCGGTACTTATCCGATATACTGAGGTATTTTAATCACCTGACGGGACAAAGCGTAAAATACAAACCGTTTCATAATCAGCTATCCAAAGAGGCATTGGCTGAGTTGATGAAAGCCGTTACCGACAAGGTTTTTAGCTGCTGGATAAATGATGTACTCAGGTACAACAATAGTCATTTTTCACAGTTTAACAAAGTGTTGATACAGGATGGTAGTTCATTTTCTGTTAAAAAAAGTTTAAAAAATATTTGGCCTGGACGATTCACCAAAATTAGTCCTGCTGCCATAGAACTTCATGCAACAATTAATTTGCATAATGGCAGTTTTGAACAAGCCACGATTACACCGGATACTTTCTCAGAAAGAGCGGAAATGCCAGCGGTTGATGATTTAAAGGGCTACTTCTTTTTGGCTGACAGAGGCTATTATTCCAGTAATTTTATTCTCAAATTGGATGAAGCCGGTGGTTATTATGTCCTAAGAGCCAAAGGCTTAAAACGAGCACTGGTTCATCAGGCAGTTCAAGGTGATGGCAAGAGACTGGTTAATAAAAAACGGCCCCAGTTATCCCAGCTTCAGACTCGGTTACCTAAAAAACAACTGGTTGATATAGATATTGAAATTAATGGTGAGCTTGTCCGGTTAATTGCTGTGTGGAGCCCAAAAGAAAAAAGACATACTTATCTGATCACTAATTTAAACAGACAAGAATTCAGTGCAGTAGAAGTGACTCATATTTATCGTATGAGATGGCAAGTGGAATTATTGTTCAACTAGAGTGTAAATCGCATAACAGCTTACATGGTTTTAATACCGAAAAAGCCTCATTACCGGAATCATTAATTTGGACCAGCCTGATATCAATGATATTAAAGCGATTTATGACCGGTAGCATTGAGCAAATATTCAAGGTGGAGATCTCAACCATGACGGTTTCTAAAACTACCGTTGTTTGGTGCTATGGCATTTTGGAAGCTATTCTACAAAAACGAAGAAAAGCTTTACTTTAGTGAATAGAGTGAGTGAAGCTTGCGAATTTTTAAAAGAGAATGCTTGTCGAGCCCATTCAAAGCGTGACCGGCAGAAAGGCATTCATCAATATGGTCTGGAGCCAGCATTTTATGCTGCTTTTTGATATAGAACGGGTAGGTATTTATATGAAATTTAAAGATAAATTCCTTAAGTACCTACCTATGAGTGCCCGCTAATAATCAATTGTAAAGCCCATCAACTTCACCTTTACCATACTTTATATTTTGTATAATGACATGACGTTTTAAAGGGACGCCACTATGATCACAAAAATAGTTAGCAGCTAAAATCGGGCCATAGCCCATCACGCCACCGGAATGAAAAAGTTTCCAGGCTGCATTCGATTTCAGGATGAATTTTTTCTTACCATCCATACCGGTACTGCCATAAGCATAATTTTTTATTTGGCCGCTGGTACAACGTATGCCGTCAAGCATAGCATTATCGGCACCACTGCTGGAACGAATAACAATAACATAGCGTACTACGCCATCTGCTCCAATAGTCAAACTTTTACCATCAATCAGATATTGATAATTTTGATATGCCGGCGGACCCGTTACTTCCAATAAATCACTATTTCCCGGATATGCAGGTATAGCATTACTGCCTTCCTTCCAGATATAGTCTTCGACCCCCTCATTTTCCTGATATTCCTGGCGATGAGTACCCCATTTATCCCAGACATCTGCAGCCAAAACAACAGTGCTCTGAATTAATAGACTGGTTAGTAGAAAGGATACTGTTAACTGTTTATTCATAAAAACTCAATTTAAAACTAAATTAAAGGTGGAGATAACTAACCGCTGCTCGCGTTACAGACACTCTTTACTTACCATTAATTGGCTAAAATAAGCTAAAGGCCTTTACCATCGCTATGCGCAATATTACAATTATAGCATCAACTAACCTGAAACCTCGAATAAGCTGAAATTTATGACCCCCAAAAGCACTGTCAAGAAAAAAACATCAGGAACAAAAGCTAATAAAAGTTTTGATTTTGAGGCATCTCTCAATGAATTAGAAAAATTAGTCGATGCACTTGAGGAAGGCGATTTAAGCCTGGAGCAGTCACTACAGGATTTTGAACGGGGCATTAATTTAACCCGTTCCTGTCAAAATGCGTTGACTGAAGCCCAGCAAAAAGTAAAAATCTTATTAGAAAATAATGACCAGCCTACTCTTGAGGACTATCAGCCTAAGGCTCCGAAATAGTGCCTCTGAAACAATTGACCGAACATTATCAACAACGTGTTGACGGTGCATTAGAGCTGCTGCTCAGCAAAACATCTAATATTGCTGCTGAATTGCACCAGGCTATGCACTACAGCACCTTTAATGGCGGCAAAAGAATTCGTCCGCTACTGGTTTATTTAACCGGTATGGCACTCAATGTCACGCCAGAACATCAGGATGCTCCGGCCTGTGCTGTTGAATTAATCCATTGTTATTCACTCGTTCACGATGATATGCCTGCTATGGATGATGACGATTTACGCCGCGGCAAGCCAACCTGTCATAAGCAGTTTTCTGAAGCCACTGCACTGCTTACTGGTGATGCCTTACAAACCCTTGCCTTTGAAGCTCTCACACAAAGCTCTCACCTTAGTGATAAACAAATCGTATCCATGGTCAAGGTATTAGCACAAACCACTGGTGCTGCCGGAATGGCTGGCGGTCAGGCAATTGATTTAGCGTCAACAGGAAAAATATTAACTCTGAAACAATTAAAAATTATGCACGAACATAAAACCGGGACGCTTATCCGCGCCAGCGTGCAACTAGGTGCATTGTGTTCACCAGAATTGGATCCCGCTGACTTAAACGCACTGGATACTTATGCCAGGAATATTGGTCTCTCATTTCAAATCAAAGATGATATTCTTGATATTGAATCTGACACATTAACCTTAGGCAAGCAGCAAGGTGCCGATATTAACCTGAACAAAGCCACATACCCTGCGCTATTGGGCCTTGATGGTGCAAAAAAAATGGCTTTGGAATGTCATCAAAACGCATTGGACAGCATTAGTCATTTTGATCAGCAGTCTGCTCTGCTGCGGGACTTGTCTGAATATATTATTACCCGTGATCATTAAATTAAGGTATACTTCTCAGTTCTGTGGCCGTACCCCTAAATTAGATTCAACTGACCTATTTAGGATAATGCCTGTGGTTTAATAATTATTGATTAAACAGCCGTCTATATTAATGATATACCTATGACAGATCTTTTGCGTTACCCGTTATTAAACACCATCAAATCACCTGATGATTTAGACGATCTGAATAAAGATCAGCTGATATTATTAGCAGCAGAGCTGAGATCATTTTTACTGCATACTCTGGATAATATTGGAGGACATCTCTCTTCTAATCTGGGTGCAGTTGAATTAACCATTGCTTTACATCGAATCTTCAATGCACCCGCTGATAAAATCATCTGGGATGTTGGACACCAGGCCTACCCGCATAAAATTCTTACTGGACGTGCTCAACAACTCGATACAATACGCATAAAAAATGGCCTTTCCGGCTTTCCCAAACGTTCTGAAAGTCCCTATGATGCCTTTGGTGTCGGCCATTCCAGCACCTCCATCAGTGCTGCTTTGGGCATGGCTATCGCTGCAAAAAAAGCAGGCTTAAAGCAAAAATCAGTTGCTGTCATTGGTGATGGTGCGATGACCGCAGGTATGGCTTTTGAAGCACTTAATCATGCAGGTGATCTGGATGCTGATTTATTAGTCATCTTAAATGATAACGATATGTCTATTTCACCCAATGTGGGCGGCTTATCTAATTATTTTGCCAAAGTACTGTCTGGAAAACTTTATACCTCCGTAAAGTCAAATTCTAAAAAAGTGCTCAGTTCCATGCCGTCAGTCTGGGAACTGGCCTGCCGTGCTGAAGAACATATGAAAGGTATGGTTATTCCCGGTACTTTATTTGAAGAATTAGGCTTTAACTATATTGGCCCGGTTGATGGTCATGATCTACCGCCATTATTAACGACCTTAAAAAACATTAAAGAACTATCCGGCCCTCAGTTTTTACACATCGTCACGCAAAAAGGCAAGGGCTTTGAAGCGGCAGAAAAAAATCCTACTCAATATCATGCCGCCTCACCAGGCTTTTATACCAATCCACCTGATAGCAGCTCTGCAAAGCCTGAAGCAGCACTCACCTATACTCAGGTTTTTAGCGAATGGATTGTCGATGCAGCCCATAAAAACCAACAATTAATCGGCATCACACCCGCTATGCGTGAAGGTTCTGGTCTGCTTGAGTTTTCCGAGCAGTTTACTGATCGCTATTATGATGTCGGTATTGCCGAGCAGCATTGTGTTACGCTTGCCGCAGGCATGGCTTGCGAGGGTTTAAGGCCCGTTGTTGCTATCTATTCATCATTTCTGCAACGTGCCTATGATCAACTTATTCACGATGTGGCATTACAAAACCTGGGCGTATTATTTGCAATTGATCGAGCGGGTATTGTCGGCAATGACGGGGCAACTCATACCGGAAATTTTGATTTAAGTTTTATGCGTTGTATCCCTAATATGACGATTATGGCACCTGCTGACGAAAACGAATGTTATCACATGCTGGATTATGGTTTTGCTCTCAATTCTCCTGTCGCTGTGCGCTATCCGAGAGGCAAAGGACCAGGAAAGGCAATTGATAAACAACAATCAATCCAGCTTGAAATGGGTAAAGGTGAATTGGTCTTTAATAATGAACAGGATAAAGAGATCACCGGGCAGGAAACACTGAAAACAGTGGCACTTTTAAATTTTGGCAGTTTGTTGCATGAAGCATTATTAGCGGCCGATGAGCTATCAGACAAATATCTCATCAAAATCGTCAATATGCGCTTTATCAAACCTCTTGATAGCAGGGCGCCACAACAGCTTGCTCAAAGCAGTGATCTGCTCATCACCTTAGAAGACAATAGCATTTTGGGTGGTGCCGGTAGTGCGGTCAATGAGTGTTTGATTAGCCAGGCATCGATATGCCCGGTGATTAATCTGGGCTTACCTGATATATTTCCTGAGCATGCCACGCAACAGGAAATATATCATGATTACGGCCTTGACTGCTCAGGCTTAGTCAAAACTATACAGGATAAGTTAGCGTTAAGATAAAGCAAAAGAAAGAGTCTGTAAATAAGTTTGCCTTTGCTTAGTGCTTATTCCTTAACACTAAAGTCGACATGATATCCGGAAAATTTTCGGATATTGATCACGCCGGTATCTAATATTAAGTACTGTCCTTTTATCCCCGTTAAAGTACCTCCCACTAATGACTGTTTATCCAGATTAAATGATTTCACTTTTTGAGGGTGTTCTTCAAGAGGATAAAGAATCTCAGTCATTGCCTCATTTTCAACAGGAGTAATAGCGCTTTTGGGCAGCTCAGACTGAATTGCTTCAAGCCGTTCAGCAAACAAGTCATACAATTCAGTTTGCTTTTGTAATAGTGGTATTTCTTCAACCTGGCCTTTTAACATTCTTTGCCATTGTGTTCGGTCCGAGACTTCCTGTTTATATAAAACTTCCACTAAGCCAGAATAATAACGCTGACTGACTTTAAAAATGGGTAACGCCTGAATAGCCCCTTGATCAATCCAACGGGTTGGCAATTGATCACCTCGTGTTATACCTACTTTTAAACCCGATGAGTTAGCCAGATAAACATAATGTGATTGCATACAATGTCTTTGCCCCCACTCCGGTTCTCTGCAAGTCCCCTCTTGAAAATGACATTTTTTCGGACTCATAATACACTTATCACAAGATGCAAGCCGGGTAAAACAAGGATAACAATACCCCTGATTAAAGCTTTTATTACTTTTTCGGCCACACGAGACACAGTGTATTTCATTTTTATATTGGATTGTTATGCGTTTTCCCAACATTGAATTTAATACAATCGGTGTATCATCTAACTCCATAGGTGAGCGTTCGGAAAATACTAATGAATATAGCACTGGTGTGAGTGAATTTTCATATTGAGCCCGCATTTTACGTAAATGTCCGCTGTAAACTGTCATTTTATCCTGCTTTCTTTATTCTTTTAAATTAAGAGTATTATTTAACATAGCTTGCCAATGCCCCCAGTCAAAGCCTGTGCCTGGATCCGTCTTGCGTCCGGGAGCGATATCACTATGTCCTACAATGCGCTCTGTGCTAATTTCTGGAAAGCACTTGAGCAATGAGCTGACAACACTGGTTAGTGTCTTATATTGAGCTGCTTCAAAATGACTATTATGCGTACCTTCCAGCTCAATACCAATAGAAAAATCATTACAATTTTCCTGATCGCCCAAACAGGACGGCCCTGCATGCCAGGCTCGTTCAAGTAAGTTGACATATTGCACCAACTCACCATCACGACGGATTAACAAGTGGGCAGAAACGCTTAAATCACGGATCTCATCATAAAACGGGGCTTTATCGCAATCCAGTTTATTAGAAAAGAAATGATGAATATCATTACCTTCATAACAGCCGGGCGGCAAGGATATAGAATGAATGATAATGGCATCAATTGCCGTATTTTCAGGTCGTTTATTATAGTTTGGCGAGGGAATTTTATGGGCTTTTGTGAACCAGCCGTCAGATAAATCATACATTCGTAAAATTTAACACCTTTCTTTGCTAATAGTAGAAAAAACGTAGTGAAAATATCCGTTAAATGTTCTATCATGAATATTAGTATATAAATATAGCTGCCTTAGCTGTCCTATTTTTAGTTATATTCCAACGTTTCTAACTGCCAGCTATATTTTGACATAAAATAATGACAAGGATTTTCTATTATAGAAATCAGTATCCGACAAAAAGCTGATTTAAGGTGTGATACAAATGCAATCTAAAAATAATATATTACAGTTTGCTCAACTGAAACAAAAAGACAAAAAAGCACCCATAGAGAAAAAACCTCAACGTATGAATAGTTTAACACAAGATAATAAGGTACATAACCCAATGACACCTGAAGGTCCATTAGGTGATTTAATTCAATATACCACTCAGTGGTTAAACAATGACGTATCGACATTGTTTGACAATGTCGATACCCAACTATTCGAGATGGCTGAAAAATCAGAAAATGCAACGGAGCAAAATATTTATTTTGATGCCATGCGCATTATTCGTTTGCGCCGTAGTGTTGCCTATGATGAATTCATCTCCGATGTTTCCCGGAGTTTTTCTATTGATGCAATACAAAGCGAAAAGGCTGTAGATAATCCCAACCCTGATGATGATTTATCACTTCTTGCTGATGATAGCCTGGAAGAAGATTTAGCAATTCATAATATGATAGCCAAGGCTGAAAGAAATAACAAAGAAGCTCTTAACCAGTTAAACCAACGCCTTACTTACCTCTATAATGGTCTGAAAATAAGTCTTGAAAATAACCCTATGGGACCCACATCATTGTGTCATTCTTTCGCTCTTGCGGTTGATGCACTTGAAGCTGAAATCAAAGTTAAGCTACTGGTATTCAAGCTTTTTGATATCAACCTGATCACTAATCTCCATGAACTGTATAATTCAGCAAATCAACTCCTCATTGAAAAGAGCATACTTCCTGACCTGAAAGTCAATTACAAAGGAACGGTAAAGAGACAACCTCCTCCTGCTGCCAGTGGTCTGGGTGCTCTGATTAACACTCCAGTACAAAGGCCCCAGGAAAGAATGCCTCAGGGAAATGACGGATTTTCTCAATTTGTTCAGCAGCCTAACGCAGAAGATGCTCAGGCTTTTGCCCTTATTCAACAGCTCATTAATCAAAACAAGTCTGTTCAACAACAGATTCCTCAGGCTCAATATGCTTCAACTGATGACGTTATGGCTTCATTATCTCAATTACAAACAGCACCTGAAATTGCCACTCAATTTAATCATTTTCAAGGAAGTGGTGCAGCAACCAGTAACTTACTAAAAGAAGCCTTAAAGGAATCTTTAAAATCAAATCAACAGAAACAAGCAATTAACCAGAATGATGATGATTTAATCGATGTCATTGCTATGCTGTTTGATTTTATTCTGGATGACCACAATCTTGTTGATTCTGTCAAATCTTTACTCAGTCGCTTACAGATCCCGATGATTAAAATTGCTTTGCAAGACAAAGCTTTTTTTAGAAACAAAGCTCATCCTGCCCGGAAACTGCTTAATGAACTGGCCAATGCCGGCTTAGGTGTGACGGATAATGTTGAGGTACAGGACAACCCTTTATATCTCAAGCTGAAAAACATTGTCAGTCGTGTCACCAACGAGCAAACACAAGAATCTGACGTAGAATTTTTTGATGAGTTACTCGAAGATTTACAGCGTTTCTTAACTCACTTCAATCAGGGCTTAAGCAATAAAAAAGGCCCGTCAAAAAATGCGGCACTTAAGCTTGTCAGTACAGAACTTAGTTCACGAATCACTACTAAAGAACTCCCGCATAATATTGTATTGCTTCTGGAAAGAGTCTGGCAAGATGTTATGTTCGACATATTCTTTACCGACGGCATGGAAAGTGACGAATGGGATATGGCAATGACCTTCGTTGATACACTGGTTTGCAGCATTGACCCCAAGACAGATATTCAGAGTCAAAAACAACTGATCAGAGTCATTCCTGGTATTCTTAATGCACTTAACGCCGGGCTCGATCGAATTCATTATCCTAAAGAGCTGCGTGAGCAATTATTACAAGATTTACAAAACTGTCATCTTGCCTCCATGAAAGGCCAGGATATTAATGATACTGAATTATCTCAAAATGATGCGGCATACATTTCAAGTAAGCCCCTGCAAAATCACACTCGACGGAGCTCTGACTTTCAATCCTCTAGTGAAAAACTCTCAGAAGATACAGCAACTTTAAGTTCTCCTGAAGAACAGGAACTAAGCCCCGAAGAATTAGAAAACATTGATGCAGGTATTGATGTAATGCTCGGTGCTGATCTCACTAATTTAGATGCTTTAGATGAAGAAAATCTTCTTGCTTCACTGGAGGACGCTTCAGAGGAAGCGATAGCAGATGATACTCATGATGAATTAATTGAAGATAGCTATACACAACTGCCTCGAAACCTGACTCCCGGGGCATGGGTTGAATTTCATGGTAGCGATAATAAAAGCTACCGGGCAAAAATTTCCTGGATGAGTAAAGATACCAGTGCCTACATTTTTGTTACTCAAACGGGTCAAATTGCTGAAAAATCATTACAGGGTTTAAGTAATGCATTGCGCAACAATCAAGCCACTGTTCTGGATGAATCACCCGTATTTGAACGTGCAATGGATGCTGTTTTAGAAGATTTACAAGAGAAAACAGAACACTAATTCAGTGCTCATTTCTTAATGAATCAAAAAAACAGCCCTGAGCCGGACAACAGCCCTAAACAGCAATCTGAGACGAGTCGCATTGGTACCGGCATGATGGTGGCAGCCATGATCATCGGGCTTGGGCTGTTAACTCAACTGTTTCAAGGTGTTCTTGATACACAATACAATCCCAACCAAACGGTCCACACCTCACAGACAAGCAGTGATTTCATTGAAATTATTCTTAAACGGAACCGTTCTGGCCATTATGTCAGTACTGGCCTGATCAATGGCAGTAAAACTGTTTTTCTTCTGGATACAGGCGCCACATTTGTTGCTGTTCCTGAAGTTCAGGCGCAAAAATTAGATCTTAAAAAAGGTCAAAAAATACACCTTTCAACCGCTAATGGCCGAAGCATAGGTTATCAAACCAATATCAATCAGCTCAGCATTGGTGACATTCATTTATATAATATCAAAGCCGTCATTACTCCCAATCTGGAAGAAATACTACTGGGTATGTCCGTATTAAAACAACTCGAATTTACCCAGCGTGGTGATGAACTTACCATTAGACAATTTTTATAAACCATTAACTTAAATTAATCAGTTGCAACTACAGCAGGTTTATCCCTTGCTGCGATTGTCAATTTAAAAATCACAGGGCTCAATACTAATAAAGCAATCAGGTTAGGGAATGCCATTAATGCATTTAAAGTATCAGCCAATAACCAAATAAAACTTAAATCACCCATTGCTCCAACTGGTAGAGTTAAAATCCATAAGATTCTAAAAATTTTCACCGAACGAATACCAAACAGATATCCAACACAGCGTTCACCATAAACACTGCATCCCAAAATAGTGCTAAAAGCAAATACTGCCTGTGCAATACTGACAATCACTCCACCCATTTCAGGCATAGTCTGGTCAAAAGAAGCAATCGTCAGTGCCGCACCCTTTACTCCCGTTGTCCATACACCCGTTAAGACAATGGCCAGTCCAGTAATACTACAGACAATAATGGTATCAATATACCCATGACCTATGAAAATGCTTGATTTTTATAGAGAAGAAGATCAAAATTATCCAATGACGCAAATTACTCTCACAGCCCATGA
>JAIVER010000012.1 GCA_023864145.1 Thiohalomonas sp.
TTCATGGGCTGTGAGAGTAATTTGCGTCATTGGATAATTTTGATCTTTTTCTCTATGAAAATCAAGCATTTTCATAGGTCATGGGTATAGTTATAGTGTTGAGCACAAAGTCAAAGAATACGATATTGGTCATGATAATAGCCATGGCCTTTCAAAATCTCATTGGGAAAAAGTCGATTCAGGTGTCAGCGATAATTTATTTTTATTAATAGATGAAACCGGTACTTGTGTAGTAGATCCGGAAGCAGCAGCAATTACCCCCTCATTTTCAAAAACCTGGTATGGCTCACAAGAATTTAACCTGTCCAATGCAAGCTCAGCAGATGCCATAATGGCATTATCGATTTCATCTAGTCGATTTTTTGCTAATAATAATTATAAATATACTGAAAAACGTATCAATGTTGCTGTTGATCTCTATGTGCTTGGACGATTCAAAACTATTGGCGGGCACAGAGAAAAACTGGATAAAGCAGGAGAAGTCAGAGATTTGATAGCAAAATGGAAAACCAGGCCTGAGTTTTTACTGGCACGTTTTGATGAAAATGGTGATGCTGAAATTGATATGCAGGAATGGAAAAAGGTCATGAGTATGGCTGATCAGGAAGTAAAAAACAATTTTAGAGAGCGTCTGGTTCAACCCGAAATACATACTGTTTCAAAGCCGGTTGATAGTCGCCGTCCCTTTATCATCTCTGTGGAGTCTCAGGAAACCATCGCTAATAAGTACCGATGCTATTCCAGAGCTGGTATGGTTGGCTTTTTCCTGAGTGGTATAGGCTTTGTCTGGACTATTGCTATACGTATTAACGGTATCCGCCTGATGCTGTCCGTGTGAGAGAGCCATCTGTCTTATGAGTGTAACTCATCAGCCGCATCAACAGTATTTTGTAATAAAGTAGCAACGGTCATTGGTCCTACGCCTCCAGGTACAGGAGTAATATAAGCCGCTTTTTCTTTTGCTGTATCAAAGTCAACATCTCCTACTAACTGACCAGTCTCCAGGCGATTGATGCCGACGTCGATAACAATAGCCCCGGTTTTAATCCATTCACTATTAACAACACCGGGTTTACCAACAGCAACAACTAAAATATCAGCATTACTGACATGATCGGCAAGATCTTTAGTAAAACGGTGACAAGTGCTGACTGTACAACCCGCCAACAAAAGCTCTAAACCCATGGGGCGGCCAACAATATTGGATGCACCGACAATACAGACATTCATACCCTTTATACTCTGACCAATCGTATCCATTGTTTGATTTAATAAAGTCATGATGCCGCGAGGAGTACAGGGACGTAAAACAGGGATACGTAGTGCCAGACGACCAATATTATAAGGGTGGAAACCATCGACGTCTTTATCAGGGTGGATTCTTTCAATAATGGTTTCAGAGTTAATATGCTCAGGTAGAGGCAATTGCACCAGAATACCATCAATGGCTGTATCATTATTTAATTCATCAATAAGTGATAACAGGGTTTCCTGGCTTGTTTCTGCAGGCAGATCATGAGCAACTGAATTAATGCCTACTTTTTCACAAGACTGACGTTTATTACGCACATAAACTTCAGAAGCAGGATCATTTCCTACCTTGATTGCCGCAAGACCTGGAATGCGTAATCCTTGCTGTAAACGTTTCTCAACACGAAGTTTGAGTTGCTCCTTAATATCATTCGCGATTTTTTTTCCGTCTATTATTTGTGCACTCATACGATAGTATTTTCCACATTGATGAAGGATTATGCTGATTTAAACTAATTTGTAACCATGGGCTTAACAAGCGTTATTTAGGAATATGCTGAATAGTTGCACTAATTTTCAATAAAATGTATTTTACTCAAAAAAAGATGCTTATAGGAAATTTATTGTAATAAATAGGTGAATTAATATTCATTTTAAAAATATGAAAAAAATACTTGCATTGGTTAAATAAACTCATTATTATACGCACCACTTGATGCTTAGACGCTGTTTCCAGGTATAGAAATAAAAAACAATTTTAATTCTATAATTGGTGTCACATAACAGATATATAAACATTAATCGGGGTATAGCGCAGTCTGGTAGCGCGCTTGCTTTGGGAGCAAGATGTCGGGAGTTCGAATCTCTCTACCCCGACCAATTATATTACTGAGTCACTTATTATATGAGTTACCACTTACTAATTTATATAGTAAGTGGCTCAGTAATAGTTTCTGCGCCCGTAGCTCATCTGGATAGAGCATCGGCCTTCTAAGCCGAGGGTAGCAGGTTCGAGTCCTGCCGGGCGCACCAAATTTGCCTTGTCGGGTTTGTAAATAATCCAGTTTTACATCTATTTAATCGTTCATTACGAACTGTTTTATAGAATATTGTGGTGAGCGTAGCTCAGCTGGTAGAGCTCAGGATTGTGACTCCTGCGGTCGAGGGTTCGAACCCCTTCGTTCACCCCATTCTCTTAAAAATTAAGAGTTAACAGCAAAAGTAGTAACAATAAAATAAATATTTCGCGGATGTGGTGAAATTGGTATACACGCTGGTTTTAGGTACCAGTGGCGCAAGTCGTGAGAGTTCGAGTCTCTCCATCCGCACCATTTATCTTATTGAGCTGTTCATCTCCTTGTCCTTGTTTTAAACTTCCCCTTTATTTCATATCAGTTTTCTAAACTATTGTACCTTACAAAAAATCACTTTTTTTCTGTTTCTGTCTCTCATGCTTAAAAAAATACACATTTTCTTTATTTCTTTGTTAAAAAGTATTAATTATTAATGCTAATATCTTGTATAATGTCCTGCTAAGCTGTATATAAAGCATAGCCATGTTTATGTAGAACTCATTACCTGTGAATCTTAGTTTATAATTTTTACAGGTAATGAGTTTTTAAAATTAATTTGATTGTAACGAGGATAAAAAATGCAAGTTTCTGTAGAAACAAAAGAAGGTCTTGAAAGAGAAATGACGGTTCAATTTCCAACATCAGATATTAATGGTGAAGTAAATACCCGTCTACAATCTTTAACAAAAACTGCAAAAATTAATGGCTTTCGTCCAGGTAAAATCCCTATGACTGTTATTAAGAAGCGTTATAGCGGTGCTGTAGAAGCTGAAGTTTTAAATGAAAAGTTACAACGAAGCTATTTTGAAGCCGTTAATCAGGAAAAACTCAAGCCTGCCGGTCAGCCGACTATTAATATTGTTGAGAATGACGATAAAGATAATATTTCCTATAAAGCACTCTTTGAAGTGTATCCGGAAATCACGCCGGCATCTTTAGAAGGTCAGAACTTTGAAAAAGCGTTCGTAGCCATTGGTGACAGCGATATTGATTTAACTATTGAAAATATTCGTAAACAAAACCAGACATTTACTAATGTTGAGCGCGGTGTCCAAAAAGAAGATCAGGTTGTTGTTGATTTTGTCGGGACTATTGATGGTGAAGAGTTTAAAGGAAATGAAGGCAAGCAGATGCCTGTGACTTTAGGTCAGGGAGAAATGATTGAAGGTTTTGAAGATGGTCTTATCGGTGCAAAAGCAGGTGATAGCCTGACTCTTGATCTTAAATTCCCTGAAGAATATCACTACAAAAAAGATGTAGAGTTCGCCATTACTGTTTCCGCGGTTAAAGAAGCTACGCTTCCAGAACTAAACGATGAATTTTATGTAAAATTTGGCATTTCTGAAGGCGGTAATGATGCATTCCGTGAAGAAGTTAAAAAGAATATGCAGATTGAGTTGGATAAAGCTGTTGCTGCGAAGCTAAAGAATCAGGTTATGGATGCTATTTTTGATATCAATGAAATCATCGTACCTAAAGCACTGGTTGAAGAAGAAGCTAAAAATATGGCTGAGCAAATGCACTCTCAATACCAGATGCAAACTCAGGGCGATGCTCAATTACAAACCAGCTTATTTGAAGAGCGGGCAACCAAGCGAGTTTCTCTCACTATGCTTCTTGCGGAAGTAGTTAAAGTAAATGATATTACTGCACCAAAAGAAGCTGTTATGGCAAAGATTGTTGAGATGGCAGCCACTTATGAGAGCCCGCAGGAAGTGATGGATTATTATCAATCTCATAAAGAAAAACTAGCTGAAATTGAGTCCTTTGTTTTAGAAGAAAAAATTGTTGATTGGGCATGTGAAGAAGCTACAGTAACAGATAAAGATTTTACCTTTACTGAATTTATGAATCCAAAAACTGAGGAAGAAGCTTAATTCACTTCTTATAAATAGAGATACTTAACTTTCTAAGAATTAGAAAGAACTTTAAGAGAGGGTTGTAACTTAATGATAAATAAAGAAATCACTAGCGGTTCTGTACAAGCTGATGCCCTTGGACTGGTGCCTATGGTTGTCGAACAGACATCAAGAGGGGAACGCTCATATGATATCTATTCACGATTATTAAAAGAGCGGGTAATTTTTTTAGTGGGCCCGGTAGAAGATAATATGGCCAACTTAATTGTCGCACAATTATTATTTCTTGAATCTGAAAATCCAGATAAAGATATTCACCTCTATATCAATTCACCTGGTGGTTCAGTGACTGCCGGCATGTCAATTTACGACACAATGCAGTTTATTAAACCTGACGTCAGTACCATGTGTATTGGTCAGGCAGCCAGCATGGGTGCATTACTATTGACGGGTGGCGCTAAAAATAAGCGTTATTGTTTACCCAACTCGCGAATGATGATTCACCAGCCTATGGGCGGTTTTCAGGGGCAGGCATCTGATATAGAAATTCATGCTAAAGAAATCCTTACCTTAAAAGAAAAACTCAATCATATTATGGCTGATCATACCGATCAGGATATTGATGTTATCAAACAAGATACTGATAGAGATAACTTTTTGAGCGCTGAACAGGCAGTTGATTATGGTTTAATCGATCAGATGATTACCATGCGTGAAAAGACCACAACAGATGAATCTTCAAGCTAAATAAATGATAAGTTATTATTAATTTAAACAATGATCTGCGAATAACTATTGATTTATTAATGAATTAGGCTTATATATTGTAGATAATAAATTCTGTTAGAGCATATGTTTGAACCTAAACTAATCAGTTGAATCGTAGGAGAGCGATCAAGGTGCTGGAGATTCAAGGGTTTGCTGGTTATTTTGGATTTATTCGTACCCCAAGGGCACTTCCTTCGGGGCGTCGTCACCCTACGGGTGAATTCAAAATGCTCTGAAAAGTCTTGAAGATTTAGTGTCTTGGACGCTCGCAGTAGGTTCAGCTAATTAGTTTAGGTTGAAGCACGGTTTCAAAGTTAAAATTACTTTTAACTGATACTAATGTATAAATAAGGGCAATATTACCCTGATATGAGGTTCGTTTTATGAGTGATGATACTCAAAATAAAGATGAAAATGGCAAGCTGTTGTACTGTTCTTTTTGCGGTAAAAGCCAGAATGAAGTCAGAAAATTAATAGCAGGCCCTTCAGTATTTATCTGTGATGAATGTGTTGAGCTGTGCAGTGATATTATTCGTGAAGAAATACAAGAACAGGGCGGCTCTGTTCCTGGCAGCAAATTACCTACGCCACGTGAAATTAATAAAAAATTAGATGAATATGTAATAGGTCAGGCTACTGCAAAAAAGATTCTGGCTGTTGCTGTCTATAATCATTACAAACGCCTTGAAAGCGGTCATAAAAAAGATGATGTTGAATTATCTAAAAGTAATATTCTTCTGATTGGTCCGACAGGCTGTGGTAAGACTCTGCTTGCTGAAACTCTGGCAAGAATGTTAGATGTGCCTTTTACCATTGCTGATGCAACTACTTTGACTGAAGCCGGTTATGTTGGTGAAGATGTCGAGAATATTATTCAAAAATTATTGCAGAAATGTGACTATGATATAGAGAAAGCCCAGACAGGCATTGTTTACATTGATGAAATTGATAAGATTTCTCGTAAATCAGACAATCCGTCAATCACTCGTGATGTTTCCGGAGAAGGTGTCCAGCAAGCGTTATTAAAGCTTATTGAAGGTACTGTTGCCTCTGTACCGCCTCAGGGTGGACGCAAACATCCACAACAAGAGTTTTTACAGGTTAATACTGCTAATATTCTCTTCATCTGTGGAGGGGCATTCTCAGGATTAGATACTGTTATCCGTGACCGTTCTGAAAAGAGCGGCATTGGTTTCGGGGCAGAAGTGAGCAGTAAGGATGATACCAAGAGCTTTGGTGATTTACTTGATGGGATTGAACCACAGGACTTAACTCGTTATGGTTTAATACCTGAATTTGTTGGGCGTTTACCCGTTATTGCTACATTGAAAGAATTAGATGAAGATGCATTAGTTAGAATCCTGACAGAACCAAAAAATGCTTTGGCAAAACAATATAGCAAGTTAATTGAAATGGAAGGTGCTGAATTAGATTTGCGTGAGGAAGCCCTAAGAGCTATAGCCAAAAAAGCGATGGAAAGAAAGACAGGAGCACGTGGATTGCGTTCTATTTTAGAGCATAGCCTGCTGGATACTATGTATGAATTACCTTCAATAGATGATGTAGAATTGGTTGTTGTTGATGAATCAGTGATTAATGGTTTATCAGAACCCCTACTTATTTATGCTAATGAAGATAAAAAAGCTTCTGGTGAGTGATATTTCATTAAAAAAAGGGGGCCTAAGGCCCCTTTTTTTGTGTTTGATTATTTCAGGTTAAATAAAGTGATATAGACTTGATTTCTTGCCCTGAACACCCATATATTTGTTTAAGTTAAGTAATATATTAAGAGGGCTTCTTAATGGAGAATGAAAACAATACTTCTAAAATCACTGATACAACACAAATCTATCCAGTTTTACCTTTAAGAGATGTTGTTGTCTACCCACACATGGTGATACCGCTTTATGTGGGTCGTGAAAAATCAATTAATGCGCTTGAAGCGGCAATGGAAGAAGATAAAAAAATTCTTTTAATTGCTCAAAGAAATGCCTCTGAAGATGAACCAAAACCTGAGGATCTTAACTCAGTTGGAACCATCGCCTCTATACTCAGACGGCTAAAACTACCTGATGGTACCGTGAAAGTACTTGTTGAAGGCGATGAGCGTGCTGAAATTAAAAATTTATTTACATCTGAAGAATACTATAGTGCTCAAGTTTCACTTTTTGAAAATAAAAAGATTGAAGATAGAGAAGCTGATGTTTTAACCCGTACCGTAATGAATCAGTTTGATCAATATGTAAAAATGAATGATAAAGTACCACCTGAAATTTTATCATCGCTTTCCAGTATTGAAGATCCCAGTCGTCTGGCAGATACCATTGCTGCACACATGCCGCTTAAGATTGAAGAAAAACAGCTTATTTTAGAAATTTCAGATGTTCGTGAGCGTTTAGAACATTTATTGGCACAAATGGAATCTGAGATTGACATACTGCAAGTAGAAAAACGTATTCGCGGACGTGTCAAGCAGAAAATGGAGAAAAGCCAACGGGAATACTATCTCAATGAGCAAATGAAAGCCATTCAGAAAGAATTAAATGATGTACCCAATGAGTTGGAAGATATTGAGGACAAAATAAAAAATACCGGGCTTTCTTCGGAAGCTAAGAAAAAAGGCATGGCGGAGCTGAATAAATTAAAAATGATGTCGCCAATGTCCGCAGAAGCATCCGTTGTAAGAAACTATTTAGAATGGCTGACTAATGTTCCGTGGAAGAAACGTTCAAAAGTACGCCTTGATTTGACAAAAGCCGCAGCTATTCTTGATGAAGACCATTATGGACTTGAGAAAGTAAAAGAACGTATTTTAGAATATCTTGCCGTTCAACAACGAATGAAAAAACTTAAAGGACCTATTTTATGTCTTGTTGGTCCTCCAGGTGTTGGTAAAACCTCATTAGGGCAGTCCATTGCCAGAGCAACGAATCGTAAGTTTACCCGTATGTCTCTGGGTGGAGTGCGGGATGAAGCAGAAATACGAGGACATCGACGTACTTATATTGGTTCAATGCCGGGTAAGATCATTCAAAATATGTCTAAAGTGGGAGTAAAAAATCCATTTTTCTTATTGGACGAAATTGATAAAATGGCTATGGATATGCGAGGTGACCCCTCATCAGCATTGTTGGAAGTATTAGATCCGGAACAAAATAATACCTTTAGCGATCATTATATGGAAGTGGATTACGATCTGTCAGAACTTATGTTTATAGCAACCTCAAACAGTATGAATATCCCGAGGCCACTACTTGATAGAATGGAAGTGATACGTCTTGCCGGCTACACTGAAGAAGAAAAACTGAATATTGTTTCTCGCTATTTGATCCCCAAACAGTTAAAAAATAATGGTCTAAAAGACGCTGAATTAAGCATTAGTGAAGGCGCAATTCGAGACATTATACGTTATTATACACGTGAGGCAGGTGTACGCGGTATTGAACGGGAAGTTGCAAAAATTGCTCGTAAAGTTGTTAAAGAAATTTTATTAGATAAGAAAACAAAAAAAGTTGCTGTCAGCAGTCGTAATATTGAGAAATATCTGGGGGTTCGTCGCTTCCGTTACGGCAGTGTAGAACAGGAAGATCAGGTTGGACAGGTGACCGGACTGGCATGGACTGAAGTGGGTGGTGAAATTTTAACCATTGAAACCGCTGTTATGCCGGGGAAAGGTAAAAACAGTGTCACCGGACAACTTGGTGATGTGATGAAAGAATCCATTCAGGCGGCCATGTCAGTTGTTCGTAGTCGTTCGGATGTCTTAGGCATACCTCATGAAACCTATGAAACTAAAGATATCCATATACACGTTCCTGAAGGCGCTATCCCCAAGGATGGCCCAAGTGCTGGTATTGGTATGTGTACCGCTTTAGTTTCAGCATTGACAGAAATACCTGTTAAGGCAGATGTTGCTATGACTGGAGAGATTACTTTACGTGGCGAAGTTTTACCCATTGGCGGTCTTAAAGAAAAACTATTAGCAGCATTACGAAGCGGTATAAAAACAGTTATTATTCCAAGCGAAAATAAAAAAGATTTGGTTGATTTACCTAGGAACATTGTATCAAAACTTGATATAAAACCGGTACAGTGGATTGATGAAGTCTTACAAATTGCTCTTGTTCATGCTCCGGAACCAATCAAAGAATCTGTAGGCGCTTCTAAGGTTAAATCTGGAAAAAAATCAGCATCAATTAGGGCTCACTAGTTTTAACTTTAATAGTTTCTAAATTATTCTGTGCAAGTTAAGTCCATTTTAATTTTTTTAAAAATGGACTTTTGCTTATGGATATTTTTGTAAGGCTTTGTTTTATTTCGCGGATTCAACTCTGAAGTGCAACACAGAAAATTCCAGTTCTTGTAAATGACTTCTGCATTAACTGGAAAGGTGTTCGAAAGCCCAGTGTCTTTCTGGGTCTATTATTCAGTTTTTTTATCACGTTGTAAACCTCTTCATCATCGGTGGGACAGATAGCCTCGCTGACCTGTATTTCGCTTAAGCTCTCTCTTATTGTGGATTTATGAACTCCGATTTCCTTAGCAATATCATCCTGAGTAAAATCCTTTTTATTTAGTTGTGCTGTCATGAGCTGGCGATAAACCAGAAAATATCATAAATACAACTTAGTTAAGTTGCACTTATAAGTTGAATTGGGCTTAATTTAAAGAAATTTTAAATTATTTATAAATATAGCTAGATTTTAGCAATAAAGTTTGCTTCAATAAACCTGTTAACCATTGTGACACAACATGTTTGTGAAATATTAAAATAAATTTTATAGCTTATATCTATCATCATTAATTTCATTAATTTCATTAATTTTATATTTTTTTATATCATTCAAAAATGAATTTAATTTTCTAGATACTAAAAAGGGGACTTTTGTGAATAAATCTGAATTAATAAACGCTATTGCTGAGGATGCTGACTTACCTAAAGCGCAGGCTAGTCGTGCATTGGATGCAACTATTAAAGCAATTACTGATTCACTAGCAAGTAACGAACCAGTGACACTAATTGGTTTCGGAACTTTTGAAGTTAGAGAAAGAGCAGCACGAACTGGATGCAACCCACGTACTGGTGAAACTATCCAGATAAAAGCATCTAAAAATCCTGCATTTAAAGCTGGTAAAGCATTAAAAGAAGCGGTAAACTAAGCCACTTCTTTTTGAGAGGAAGCTTGAAGACAAAAGTTTAGATTAACTTTATAAGCCTTTTATAAACTTTGGCTTGTCAAGAAAAAGGGTGATTAGCTCAGCTGGTCAGAGCACCGCTCTTACAAGGCGGGGGTCATAAGTTCAAATCTTATATCACCCACCATTTAAATTCAGTTTTAAATTAAAAATTCATTTCGTTAATAGGGCATTATTAATGTCTGCTTAGCAAAATAATTATTCAATCTAAACTGGTTTATTTGAAATTTAGGAGCGGTAGTTCAGCTGGTTAGAATACCTGCCTGTCACGCAGGGGGTCGCGGGTTTGAGTCCTGTCCGTTCCGCCATATAAAAAAAGCGCGTTTTTGACGCGCTTTTTTTTTGGATTTCTTTTATTCATAAATATGATATATAAAGAAGTTCAAGTTTATTCTGCATCCATTCATAAACAATGCTTGTTTATGAATGGAATTTTGTTTCAAATTAATTCAATGAGATAAATTCATGATATTACATAGTATCAGGGAAAGAACTACGGGCTGGTTTGCCTGGCTAATTGTTTTTTTAATTTCCATTCCTTTTGCCTTATGGGGTATTAATAGTTATATCACACCGGATGCAAATCCAGCTGTTGCAAATGTGGGTGACTACAAGGTAACAGTCCAGGAATTTCAAAATGCGGTCCAAAATGAATCTAAGGAATATAAAGGTCAGATTAATGATGCACTCATTAAGCAGATTGTACTTGAAAAGCTAATTAATAATCGAGCCTTAATTAATTTTTTGAATCATTCAGGCATGACAATAAGCAAAAAGCAAATAGATTATCAAATACGCAATGATGCTAATTTCCAGTTAGATGGCAAATTCTCAGAAGAGCTCTATAACCGTTATCTACCTAGCGCTTATAGTAAGTCTAATCATCGTAATTCAGTTGCCACTCAATTATTGATAGAGCAATTTTCAGATGGTATTAGTAGTTCATCATTTGTTTCGGATGTTGAAGTTAAACGTGTTATTCAATTAATAAAACAAAAAAGAGATATTAGCTATACAATTATTAAAGCTAAAGATTTTGTAGATAGCGTTACTATTAGCGATGAAGAAATTAAAAACTACTATCAAAATTTTCAAGATCAATTTAAAAATCCAGAACAGATAAAATTGGCTTATCTTGAAATTTCACGTAAAGATCTGCCTAACAATGAAGAAGTCACTGATGAACAAATTAGTAAATATTATCAGGATAATATCTTCCAATATACACAGCCGGAACGTCGTAAAGCGAGTCATATTTTATTTACTCTGCCAACTGATGCTGATACAGCGACAAAAGATAAACTGAAGGCAGAAGCCCAATCTGTTTTAGATAAAATTAAAAATGGTGCTGATTTTTCTGAAATGGCTAAAGCTCATTCACAAGATCCCGGTTCTGCCGATAATGGTGGTCATCTTGGTTTCTTTGGCCAGGCTGAAATGCTTCCGGCCTTTGAGGAAAGTGCTTTTTCTTTAACTCCTGGTGACATTTCTGATTTAGTTGAGTCATCATTTGGTTATCATATTATCAAACTGGTTTCAGTAGAAGGAGGAGAATCAAAACCTTTAGATACAGTCAAAAATGAAATTATAGCTTCGATTCAATTTGATAAAGTGGAAAATGCCTATGTTCAAAAAGTTGAATCCATGCAGACTATCGCTTATGAACAACCTGATTCATTAGAACCTGTGGCTACAGAACTAAATTTAACAATCAAAGAAAGCGAGCTAATGACCAGTGCTGGCGGGAAAGGTATCTTTGCTAATCCAAAATTACTTAATGCAGCGTTTGGTGAAACTGTTTTTGAAGAAGGTAATAATAGTGACTTAATTGAACTAGGTGATGATCATGTTGCTGTGATTCGATTAGTTGAGAGAATTCCAGCCAATACGAAGCCTTTAGATGAAGTTAAAGACATCATTGAATCTCGCTTAAAGCAAGATTCAATCATAGCAAAAGCTCAGGAAAAAGCATCAGAATTTGTTAAAAACCTTACTGATGGTACTTCAGTTGATGAACTGTCTAAGGAAAATTCATTAATTATTGAGAATACGGGCGCTATCGATCGTCAGGATACTAAGACACCAGGTGAAATTATGCGCAAGGTATTTACCATGCCTCGCGAAATGAAATATGCAACCACAAAAATGATGAATGGCAATATTGCTATCATTGCCATTAAATCAATAGAAGATGGTGATAGTGGTGATCAGCCCTTATTTGACAGCATAAAAGCCGCTTTATTGCAGAATAAGGGTAATATGGAAACGTCTCTATCTATATTACAAATTCGTTCTGACTCTGAAATTGTTATTAATACACAATTATTGAGTGCGCAAGAATAGAATATTTCTGGAATTCGTTACAAAAAACTATACCCATGACCTATGAAAATGCTTGATTTTCATAGAGAAGAAGATCAAAATTATCCAATGACGCAAATTACTCTCACAGCCCATGGAAAATCAACTCTAGAAATGCAACATAAGCATTCTGGAAATGGAAAAGAACGAGATAGAATCAAAGCCATCCTACTTTGCTCTGAAGGCTGGAAGGTTCCCATGATCGCTCAGGCTTTAAGAATTTATGAAACCAGCATATTACGTCAC
>JAIVER010000013.1 GCA_023864145.1 Thiohalomonas sp.
TCGTCTAGTAAACTTTCTGCAGAGCAAACAGAACAATTAATTGCTCATTTAACAGACCAGACTTACCACCATCAAAAAGACATTGTTGATTGGGTATACCACACAAAACTTGAATTAATAATGGAACGACTTCCCTGTTAATTTATAAAGGAAAAAATCTGATATCAGACAAAGGGGATATGTAAATTCAACTACACTAATATTTACTGTATAATCATGTTCAGTAATAAAGAATACTTATTTATTAAATAATATAATGTTAAGGGAAATCTCATGAGAATTAATAAATTACTACTCGCCGGCACAATAACAATGATGACGATAAGCTTAAATACCAATGCATGGTGGGCTGGTTCCTGGGAAGAAAGGCGCTACGATTCAAGTTATGACTCTGATAGACCTACTTCACAAGACAATAAGAATACGTTCTCACAAACTAATTACAATCAGCAGCAGTTTGATGGCTATAAAAAGTACCAGGATGAGATAAAAGCAATACATAGAGAGTATCAGAACCAGGCCAGGAAAGCTGATAAAGCTTATCAGGAACAAATGAGACAGTGGTACAAAAACTAGAAGCAAGTGAGCGCAGAGCAACTCTTGCTTCCTCTGAGGGCTTATATTCCCGCTGAAGGCTCTTGTTTCACGCTGCTAACGAATTTAAATATCAGCCAGATTGCCTTTATTTTCAAGCCAGGTTCGACGATCAGCCGCTCTTTTTTTACCCAATAACATATCCATCATCTGAAAAGTCTCATCATTTTCTGCAACTGTCAGCCGAACCAGACGACGGGTATCAGGTGCAATTGTCGTTTCTCTTAACTGCAGAGGATTCATTTCACCCAATCCTTTAAAGCGCTGTACACTGACTTTTCCTCTTATTTTTTCAGCTTCAATCCTATCCAGAACGCCTTTTTTTTCTGCTTCATCCAGAGCATAAAATACCTGTTTACCCACATCAATACGAAACAATGGCGGCATTGCCACGTAAATATGACCAGCATCTAGCAGTACTTTAAAGTGGCGAATAAATAAGGCACACAATAAGGTCGCAATATGCAGACCATCCGAATCGGCATCAGCCAGAATACACACCTTGCCATAACGAAGATCTTTTAAATCATCTGAACCCGGCTCAACACCGACCGCAACGGCAATATCATGCACTTCATTAGACGCAAGAACCTGAGCAGAATCCACTTCCCAGGTGTTTAATATTTTACCGCGCAGAGGCATAATGGCTTGAAAATACCGGTCCCGAGCCTGCTTGGCAGAACCACCAGCCGAGTCACCTTCCACTAAAAACAATTCAGTTTCATTAAAATCTGATGAGGTACAATCGGCTAGTTTTCCCGGTAAAGCAGGTCCCTGAGTGACTTTTTTACGCACCACCTTCTTACTGGCCCGTATGCGCTGATTAGCCCGACTGATCACCTGCTCAGCCAGACGTTCAGCTTCTTCGGTATGCTCATTCAGCCACAAACTAAAGGCATCTTTAACAGCTCCGGAAACAAATGATACACATTCACGCGAAGACAAACGTTCTTTCGTCTGACCGGAAAACAGCGGGTCCTGTAATTTAACAGACAGGATATAACAGCAGCTGTCCCAGATATCATCCGGTGTCAGTTTCACTCCCCTGGGCAAAAGATTGCGAAATTCACAAAATTCCCGAATAGCTTCAGTTAATCCCGTGCGAAAGCCATTAACATGCGTACCGCCCTGAGCTGTGGGGATCAGGTTGGCATAGCTTTCCATAATCGGTGTACTATCACCATTTTCACCTTCTTTATCCAGCCAGACTACAGCCCATTCAGCCTGCTCATTATTACCTTCCAGATGTCCGGTAAAAGGGGTTTGCGGAATACATTCCCGAGCATTTATTTCATCAATAAGATAATCTGATAAACCATTTTCATAAAGCCAGCGTTCACTCTCACCGCTATTTTCATCTTTAAAATTAATTTCCAGACCCGGGCATAATACGGCTTTAGCCTTCAAACCATGTTTCAGACGGCGCACTGAAAATTTAGTGGTATCAAAGTATTGTTTATCCGGCCAAAAACGCACCATAGTGCCGGTATTACGTATGCCTACTTCAGCAACCACTTCCAGATCCTGAGTTTTATCGCCGCCGGCAAAGACCATGTGAAATTCTTCACCCTTTCTTCTTACCCAGATTTCCAGTTTGAGCGACAAAGCATTAACAACTGAAACACCAACACCATGCAAACCGCCGGAAAATTGATAATTATCATTAGAAAACTTGCCGCCGGCATGCAGACGGGTCAGGATAAGCTCAATACCGGGAATTTGTTCTTCCGGATGAATATCAACCGGCATACCGCGGCCATCATCTTTAACTGATAATGAACCATCTTTATAGAGTACGACATCAATACGATGAGCAAAACCTGCCATTGCTTCATCGACACTATTATCAATAACTTCCTGAGCCAGATGGTTAGGACGTTCTATCTGGGTATACATACCCGGGCGTCTTTTTACCGGTTCAAGACCATTTAGAACTTCAATATCCTGTGCATCGTAGGATTTTGTTAGCATTTATTATTTAACCTTATTTGAATATAAGCTTCTGGTTTAAAAACACCTTTTAGCGTATAATGTGCCGTCATTAATTCCAGAAATTTTATGGCATATATTAACGTTTGGCAAATTTTAGTAAACCTTATTTGAACACTTAATTTAAAAAATGGTTTAATCGAACCTTTAATCACAGCACTTTGAATTCAATTTTACAATTGATACTAACTGCAATTAAAAAGTCGTTTAAACTCCGTTTTTTTCTAAATCCATTTTAGCAAAGCCAGAACTCATGCATAGTCTAACATTTTTATTATTGTTACCCGTTATTGGCGCCACAATCATCAGCATATTACCCAGTCAATCTACCCTGATACGCAAAACGGCCATCATAACAGCCGCCTTAACACTTATCTATGCCACCAGTTTTATTCTGGGTTTTGATACCAGCAGCAGCGCCATGCAATTTAGTAAAATTGTCCCGTGGAATATCCGCCTTGGTACATCATTTGCACTGGGCATTGATGGTATTTCCTTTCCGATGGTGTTATTAGCAACCTTATTAAGTTTTATTGCCATTATTGCATCATGCAGCATAACTGATCATAGCAAAGGCTATTATCTGCTGATGTTATTGCTTGAAGGCGCCATGCTGGGTGTCTTTATGGCTCAGGACTGGTCACTGTTTTATCTCTTCTGGGAGCTGACTCTTATCCCGTTATTTTTTCTTATTGATCGCTGGGGCGGTAAGCGCCGCAGCATGGCATCTCTGAATTTTGTTCTTTACACCATGGGCGGCTCTGTCTTTATGCTGCTTAGCCTGCTGGTTTTATTTGATGCCACTCCCGGACATTCTTTTGCCATGGATGCCATGCTTGAAGGAGCTCGCGCCTTACCCAGGGAGACTCAGGTGTTAATTTTTCTGGGATTTTTAGTCGGCTTCGGGGTAAAAATGCCGATATTCCCTATTCATGGCTGGCTGCCGCTGGCTCATGTTGAAGCACCCAGCCCGGTGAGTATTTTACTCTCCGGTATCTTATTAAAAATGGGCGCTTACGGCTTAATCCGCACCGCGTTTATGCTGCCCGAAGCCGTTTTATCTTTACAAACCTTTTTAATGGTGCTGGCACTGTTCAGTTTAATTTATGGTGGTTTGCTGGCCTGGAGACAATCTGACTTAAAAGGCATGATCGCTTATTCTTCTATCAGTCACATGGGTGTTGTCTTATTAGGTATTGCCGCTTTAAATATGGCCGGTATTACCGGAGCATTAATGCAGATGGTAGCTCATGGTCTGGTTGCCGGGGCATTATTTTTACTCATCGGCCTGCTTTATGAACGTACTCACACCCGTGAAATTACTGATTATCGCTCCTTAGTTAAAATAACACCCCGCTTTGCCATATTTATCTCATTAGCCTTTATTGCCGCAGTAGGTATGCCGGGCACAGCCGGTTTTATTGCTGAACTGCATGTCATTATCGGTGCCTTTGAGCAATGGGGCTGGATTGTCTTACTGGTTAGTATCGGCGTAATGATCAGTGCCGCTTATGCTGCCCGCACCATGGGTCGCTTATTTACCGGGCCTGCATATAGCGGCTCTGACAGGAGCTTAAGCCATTCCAATATGAATAATATTAGTGATTTACAGCCTGTTGAACTCTTTGCCGCAAGTATTCTGGTATTTGGTTTTTTATATCTGGGATTTTTCCCCGGGTTTGCACTGGATTTAATCCATGCATCCGCCACTCATTTCAGTCAATTATTTGTTGCTATAAAATAAAGGAGTTTATGCAAAATGTCAGATTCAAGCCAGCATACTAAAGCAGCAAATTCCATGAATGATATTCGCGAACAAATACTCCACCTGCTGGAGCATTTTGAGCATGTACTGCCGGCACAAGCACCGATTAAAGACTTTGTGCATCATAATACCCTGCATGGCTATCAGCATTTATCATTTCCAGAAGCTTTGTCACAAGCCAAAGCCACAACAGGTGCTAAAGGTTATTTAAGCAATGAGCAGTTTCGCGAACTTTTTGCTCAGGGTCGAATTACTCTTGAAAATTTACAGCAGGTACTCAGTGAGCAGTCTGAATTATCACTAGATAAAATCATCTATGAACAAAATAACGAGAGCGTTATTTGTAACAAAGACATCATTCTCAGCACCTTACTTTATTCATTAAAACCTGTCACCAATTGTCAACTAACCTGGCAAATTGAAGAGCTTGCGGGATTAGAAAGTTTTCAGAGTGATCTTGATTCAGATAAGCGCCAGAAGCTGCTCAATAACCACGGCAATAACAATGAAAAAGAAGCTATTTCTAATCTCTGGCAGGCTATTTTAACATCACTGAAACTGGATCACTTATTATTACATCCGGAAGATATGATTGATATGTCACCGGATCGCGCACAGCAGATGTTTAGCCAGCAAGTTGCCCAAGCTAGTGGTGCCGAAGCCGGTCACACACAAATTCATAAGCATGTACAGAAAGAGTCCCGCAAACTCTTAGGGAAGCTGCTTGATAGTGTCGGTACTAAAATCACCCTTGGCGCTTTTATCAAAGGCATGACCGGCGTAGATATAATGGACGAGATCCGTCCGGTACTATTAAGATATTTAGCCTCTTATCTGGATCAGGGGATGGCCGCCTGGCACCAAAATGAACGTGAACAGGGATTTTATGCCAGCTGGAAGCACAGTGCTCAGGAAGATCTTGCCTGGATTTTTGAAGATTTCGACGACTGGATAGATAATCTGGATGCCCTGCCGGATGATCCCATGGATACGATTATTTATGAATTACAGCGTCATGGCATTGCTGAAGATCGCTGGACTGATTATTTACAACAACTGGCGCTGGAACTACCCGGCTGGTCCGGCATGTTTCTCTGGCGTCACACTAAACCGGGTTATGATGGTCAAACTACACCCGTTAACATGCTCGATTATCTGGCAGTACGTCTTGTTTTAGAACGTCTGTTTGCACAGCGTGTGTGTGCTGAACACTGGCGTATTGAAGCCAACCTGGATACCTTAAGATATTTCTTTCGTCATCGCAGTTCTGATTTCCTGGTGCGTTATACATTGTATAATGAACGCCTGCCAGAATATTTAGCCATTCTGTGTGCACACCAGATCGAACGCGCTAAAAGTGATACCTCCCATGATGGCGACTGGCTGAAACTAGCCAATATGATCTGGACCTGGCAGCAAAGTCCGGTGGGCACAAAAACACCAGGCTACCGAGTCACTAAACATGCCTGGCCCATCTTCCGTCTGTGTCAGTTTATGGATCTGACTGCTCAGGATATCAGCGGACTTGACAGCACACATATTGATGAAATCTTCACTCTTATTACGCGTCTGGATGAAGATACCTGCGGCTTTCTCTGGCTTCAGGCATATGAACTGAATTATCACGAAAAATATTTTAATGCACTGGTTAATAATGAAGGGCGAGGACGCTGGAAAGAGCGTAATGACTTACCTGATGCGCAACTGGTGTTTTGTATGGATGATCGTGAAGAAGGCATTCGCCGTCATCTGGAAGAATTAAACCCAAATATAGAAACCTTTGGAGCTGCTGCCCACTTTGGTCTGCACATTAACTGGCGCGGTATTGATGATAAAGAAGTGACGGTCTTATGTCCTGTAGTGACAGTACCCTGTTATGAATTTCAGGAAGCTGCCCACAAAGGTCAGGATGCATTACTGGCAAAACATAAGCAAAAACTCAGCTGGCGTTTACAGGCAAAAGCCCTTATCAATCAGGAAACCCGTCGCAGCTTATTAACTACTGCAGTACTGATAGCTCTGTCAGCACCGCCTGCATTACTGACTCTGGCCGGAAAAGTCTTTGCTCCAAGGCAAACCGGAGAATTGGCTGAATCATTGCGCGATCAATTTGATTTAAGCATAGCCACCAAAGTATCGGTAAATTGTGAACATCCCAAAGATGAACCTATGCCGGGCAATGAACAGATAGGTTTTACTAACACTGAGCAAGTCGACAAAATTGAAGGCTTTTTACGCAACATTGGTCTTGTCAATGGCTTTTCTCCATTTATTGTGATTGTTGGTCATGGCTCTATCAGCCAGAATAATCCTCACTTAGCAGCCTATGACTGTGGTGCCTGCAGTGGCCGTCATAGCGGCCCTAATGCCCGAACATTTGCCACTATTTCCAATCGATCTGAAATACGTGCTCTGTTAAAAGAACGGGGACTTGATATTTCTGATGAGACCTGGTTTTTAGGCATTGAACACAATACCTGTAATGAAAAAATAATCTGGTATGATACTGATCTGATCCCGAACAAACTTCAAAATGCCTTTGCAAAAATGCAGCAGGAAGTATATGAAGCCAGTAAATGGTCGGCTCATGAGCGCTGCCGTCGTCTGGCCTCTGCACCTAAAAATCCAACAAAAGATAAGGCACTCAAGCATATTATCGGTCGTGCCTATGACTTTAGTCAGGCACGACCTGAGTTAGGCCACGCCACTAATGCGATTTGCTTTATTGGTCGGCGCAGTGCTACTCAGGGCGCCTTTTTTGATCGCCGTATCTTTTTAATATCCTATGATCCCACAACCGATCCAGAGGGGGATATTCTCGAAGGACTGCTGCTGGCCAATGGCCCTGTAGGCGCAGGTATTAGTCTGGAGTATTATTTCTCCACTGTTGATAATGAACGTTATGGCAGCGGCTCTAAGATCACTCATAATGTAAATGGCTTATTCGGTGTCATGGACGGCAGCAGCGGTGATTTAAGAACCGGGCTGCCAAGACAAATGATTGAAATTCATGAAGCCATGCGTTTACAAATTGTTGTTGAACACAGCATAGAAATCCTGACTAAAATCTACAACGCTCAACCTGCCCTGCAGGAACTCATTGGTAAAGGCTGGATTTTACTCAGTGCTAAAGATCCCAATAGTGACAAAATTACCATTTTCAAACCCGATAAAGGCTTTGTTCCCTGGCAAGGCAAACAAGAAAAATTACCTGAGGTTAACACTTCTCCCGACTGGTATGCAGGACATAGCGAAGCATTAAATCTGGCTCTGATCAGCCAGCCTGACGGCGAACATGTGCGTGGTCGCCAGTCAATAGTGAGCCATCAGGCAGTAGAGACAGGAGGACAGTCATGAACGAAGCCAATTCAGTACTCAGGACATTTGTCTGGCTGATTCCATTTTTACCCATGCTGGGTTCTTTACTCATTGCTATTGGTTTTGTCAGCTGCAAAAATCGTGGTGAAAGCGGTGAGTCACAAACCACATTGATTGCCAACGGCACCGCAATGCTGTCTTTATTGATTGTACTGGCCGTTGATGTGCATGCCATAGTCATTGACATTCCCGGTTATTTAAATCTGGCACAGTGGTTCAGTAGCGGCAGCTATCAGGTCAATCTGAGTTTTAATCTGGATACCTTTGCTCTGGTCATGATGACTCTGGTGGCGCTTATTTCAGTATTGATGATCCGCTTTTCAGTAAACTATATGCACCGTGAAGCCGGTTATCAGCGCTTTTTTATGATAATGAATCTTTTTATGGGGGCTATGCTGCTGATTGTCATGTCCGGCAATGTGGTATTAACTTTCACCGGCTGGGAACTGGCTGGCGTCAGCTCTTATTTATTAATTGCCTATGTTTATGACCGCCCCATTGCCACACAAAATGCCACGCGGGTTTTTATCACCAATCGTATCGGTGACGCTGGTTTTATTATTGGCATTTTTCTGTCATTTCATTTACTCAATACCCTGGAATGGACAGAAATTCTTAACAAAGCGGATAGTCTCAGCCCCTTAGGCAGTAATATCCTGGCAGCGACTTTTCTTTTAGCAGCCATAGCTAAATCAGCTCAGGTACCATTTGCTCCCTGGATCTCACGGGCACTAGAAGGACCGACACCCTCCAGTGCCATCTTTTATGGTTCCTTGATGGTTCATGCCGGTGTGTATTTAATGATCCGCCTGCAGCCGGTACTGGAAAACTCTCCCATCATTATGAGCACGCTGGCATTTATTGGTCTGCTCACTGTCATCTATGGTGTTTTCAGTAATCTGGTACAGACTGATGTCAAAAGCAATTTAATTTTCTCTACCACTTCACAGGTCGGCCTGATGTTTTTCAGCTGTGGTATGGGCTGGTTTGAATTAGCCAGCTGGCATCTGGTGCTGCACGCCATGTGGCGCGCTTATCAATTTTTACATGCGCCTGCCATGATGCATCTGATGGTGCATAAAACACGTCCGGTCAACCCCATATTAAAACGTCAGGGCTGGTTATATACTGCAAGCTTACAACGCTTCTGGCTGGATCCGATGGCTGACTGGCTACTCGTTAAACCCATTAAACGCATGGCCCATGATATTGAGTGCTTTGATGAAAAAGTCATTAACCGTTTAGTTGGTCTGCCCGAACAAACCAATGCCATTACCTCAATAGCTGACTGGGAACATCAGAAAAACCGCACACAAACCAGTGCAGATGAAAAAGAGCAAGTCACTCGTGCTCAAGGTGTTGCGGGAAAAATACTTGAAGGCCTTGCTGATATGCTGTTCTGGTTTGAAGAGCATCTGGTACTTAAAAGCGGTGGTGAAGGACTGCTTAAATTACTCAATCTGATCGGTCATTACCTGCTTCAGATTGAAGTATTACTCAGTCAGCCCCGTTATTTAATGTTGCTGATCATTGCCACGTTTGTGGTCATTATATAAGGAGAGCCAGGTGACAATTACAGAAATTCATTGGGCTTCTCAATCAGCCTACCCTATATTAACGACATTACAGATAGTTCCTCTACTGGGAGTCATTGTGTTATACGGCTTTCGCAACTCCAAACAATTAATGACTATTGGTATTGTACTGACTCTGATTGAAATGCTGTTTGCCATCGATTTATACCGCCATTTTGATCAAAGCAATTCAACCATGCAATTGAGTGAACAAGTCTCACTGCTGGCACCATTGTCCTACCATGCTGCCGTTGACGGCATGAGTGTATTATTTATTCTGTTAACGGGATTATTAAGTGCCCTGGTCATGCTTTATAGCAGCATAATACCTTTAGAGAGACCAAAACATCTACCCTTTATGGTGCTCATTATTGAAGCCAGCCTGATGAGTCTTTTTACCACCGTTGATATGCTCTGGTTTGCTTTGATGTCATTTGTTGAGCTGTTATTAATCAGCTATATGCTGCATCGCTGGGCGACCTCACCCGATAGAGATCTGGCCTTAACCCGTTATTTGCAATTTATGTTAACCGGCCTTCTGCTTTTCGGTATTGGTATTTCCATGCTGGGCTGGAATTATACTCACGAAACCGGTAACTCCTGGACCTTCGACCTTTTTCTATTAAACGATGTTACTGTTAATGAAAATATTAGCTCAATTATCTTTTTCTTATTATTTTATGGCTTAGCGGTACGTATACCCATATTCCCTATGCATGGCTGGCTACCTCTGGCCGCAGAACATGGCAGCGTTGCCCTAGCTTCGGTTTTCCTGCTGGGCTTAAAAGTTGGCATTTATGCCCTGATACGTTTTGTCTTGCCCTTATTACCTGATGCCGTTATAGAATCGCATGAATTCATCGTTACCGTGGCTGTCGCCGGTGTTTTTTATGCTGCCGTCATGGCAATGATGCAGGTTAACTTACGGCGACTGCTGTCATTTGCCGTGGTGAGTCATACCAGTGTGCTTATTATCGGCCTCTTCAGCTTAAATCAAATTGCTTTTGAGGGTGCTATCATGCTGTCCATCAACTTTGGTCTGGCAACATCCGGCCTGTTATTTATGACGGGTTTTGTCTACTGGCGTACGCAAAGCATGCTGCTGCAAAAACTTGGTGGTTTATTTGATCACATCCCTCTGATCGGTATTACTTTTTTAATCTGCGGTTTAAGTATTGTCGGTATGCCCGGAACACCGGGATTTGATTCTGCTCACCTTATTCTTGAAGCCTCTATACATCGCTTTGGTGCGCTGATCACCATCGCCGCAGCTCTGGGTAATGTGATCGCAGCAGGATTTTTACTCTGGGCATTTCAACGTGCCTTTTTATCACCTAAAATCGGCACATGGAATCAAAAAGCCATCAAACCCGCCACTTTACATGAAAAAATTCTGTCCGGAATAATTATTCTTACCTTATTGGTAACCGGATTTTATTCCGAGCCCTGGCTGGGTTTAATTGAAAACTCTATGCATGGCCTGGGTGAACTTTACAGCCACCTGCACTAATTTAAGGATATTCTGATGATTGAAGCAACAAACACAGTGATAGCAAGCACTGATTCAACAATAGGATTCCCTATTCTCAGCCTGTTATTATTTGTTTTACCCATTGCTGCCGGACTTATTTTAGTCACTGGCGATCAATCCAAAGCACGTTGGATTGCATTGCTGGGGGCAATAAGCAGTTTATTAATTTCTCTTGGCATTGTCATTAATTTTGATCAGGCTAATGCCGGCTTTCAATTTATTGAGCGCCTTGCCTGGATGCCCGGCTTAAATATTGATTATATTGTCGGGGTCGATGGCATTTCTGTGTTATTTTTACCACTCACCAGTCTGTTATTTATCGCTATTATCCTGGCTTCATGGAATAGTATTCGTACTATGCCAAGGCTCTTTTTTATCTTATTACTATTACTTGAAGCTGCCACTTTAGGTATCTTTGTTTCGCTTAATACCATTTTATTCTTCCTGTTTTGGGAGCTGACCTTAATTCCCATTTATTTTCTGATTATTTATTGGGGTATCGGCCCTAATCGACGCTATGCTGCGCTTAAATACACTCTGGTCATGATGGCTGCTGGTGTGCCTCTACTTTTCGGCTTTATATTACTGGCCTTCAACCATGCCTATATGGGATCAGGTGACCTGGTTTTTGACTATATCACTCTGTTAAATAATCCTCTTCCGGCAGAGCTGCAAACCAGTATTTTCTTTTTATTATTACTGGGCTTTGCTTTTAAAGCCCCTATTTTTCCTTTACATACCTGGCTGCCGGCCATTGCAATGGAAGGACCTGCCAGTATTGCCTCCATTATGACCGGGCTTAAATTGGGTGCTTATGGTCTGATCCGTTTTACTGTAGCTCTGGCTCCTGATGCCGCACAGGAATTTCATTGGTTGCTGGCAGGACTGGGTATTACCGGAGTACTTTATGGTGCGGTGCTCGCTATCAGTCAAACTAATTTACGTAAGATGCTGGCATTTTCCAGTGTCAGTCATGTCGGTCTGGTAATCTTAGGTATTGCTTCATTCTCTACTCGGGGGATTCAAGGAGCTTTATTCCAGTTATACAATTTTACCATTGTTGCCGGCGGTATTTTTATCCTCCTTGGCTTCCTGCATCATAGAACCGGCTCAACTGAGCTAGTCAGTCTAGGTGGTGTTGCTAAAACCATGCCCCTGTTAGCCAGCTTTTTCTTTATTTTTGGTCTTGCAGGATTGGGAGTACCAGGTACTAATGGCTTTATTGCTGAAAATCTTATTTTAGTAAGTACCTTAGAGACTCATACTGCTGCAGGCATTGCCGCTCTGGTGGGAATTGTTTTGGCTGCGGCCTACTTTCTCAATATTTATCAGCGTGCCTTTTTGGGACCGGTAAAAAATGATGTGGTATCAACAGCAATGGATTTACGTACACGGGAGTTACTGCTTACTCTGGGATTCTGTGTATTAATTATTGTATTTGGTATTTTTCCAAATATTATTCTGGATATTACCCGGGGGGCTAGTGAAGCCTGGCTGACTTCTTTAGGTTCATAACTCTTGCCTTTGGGATATAGTTATTATTCCTGGATTATAGTTGCTTCCAGCAATCGAAACCCCTTCTCATTACCCCGATAAGTAGGGAAATTATTGAAACGAGTATAGGAAGGCAGAATCTGACGGAATGAATTCCAGCCGCCACCTCTTACAGCCATTGTTTTAGCCTCTATACCCAATCAACTTGAAAATGCAGGGTCGAACACTTGGTAATTATCATTAATTCGAGAATCTAATGATTTTCCAATGTTCGGTAAAATTTCATCAAAAAACTCATTAATTTTCTGTCGAAACTCTTTAGC
>JAIVER010000014.1 GCA_023864145.1 Thiohalomonas sp.
AGAGCAAAGTAGGATGGCTTTGATTCTATCTCGTTCTTTTCCATTTCTAGAATGCTTATGTTGCATTTCTAGAGCTGATTTTTCATGGGCGGTGAGAGTAATTTGCGTCATTGGATAATTTTGATCTTCTTCTCTATGAAAATCAAGCATTTTCATAGGTCATGGGTATAGTTACCTTTAAATTTAAGTCAGGCGGCCATAGAGAGAATTCATTTGTCTTGCCAGCATTCTGATTTCTTCGTTTAATTGTTCCCAGGAAAAGCGCCATTGCCAGTTGCCTTCTGTAGTGCCCGGTCTGTTCATTCGATGGCCCGCACCACAACTCAGCAAATCCTGCATCGGTAAAATTGCCAGTTTGGCAACCGATGCCATAGCGGTATTCATCAATACCTGATTTAATTGTTCGTATGGGAAGTTGAAATACTGTTGAATATACTGTTTTTCATCATCATTAAGCGTTTCAAGCCATGAAAGCGTTGTATCATTATCATGAGTACCAGTATAAATAACACTATTGACCTGATGATTGTGCGGCAGATATGGATTACTACTTTCACCGGAAAAAGCAAACTGCAGGATTTTCATCCCAGGCAAATTAAATTGTTCCCGCAAGTCATTCACTTCTTCAGTAATAATACCTAAATCTTCTGCAACCAGTGCTAACTCGGGATAAGCTTGATACAAAGCTTTCATGAGTTTTTTGCCCGCTGATTTTACCCATTGTCCATTAATTGCAGTGTCTTCATCGGCTGGAATTTCCCAACTGGACTCGAGACCCCGGAAATGATCAATACGGATGAGATCAAAGAGTATTTGCTGAGTATCGATGCGTTCAATCCACCAGCTGAATTGAGACTTTTCAATCGCATGCCATTGATAATGCGGATTACCCCAGCGCTGACCGGTTTCAGAAAAATAGTCCGGCGGCACGCCTGCGACAACATCAGAGCATCCTTCTTCATCCAGTTTAAAAAATTGGCGTTGCGCCCAGACATCCGCGCTGTCATGAGCAACAAATATCGGCAGGTCACCAAACAGGTAAACACCCCGTTCATTAGCATATTCTTTTAATGATAACCATTGGCTGAAAAATAAAAATTGTTCAAATTGATAATAAAAAATATCATTTCTAAAACGTTCTTTGGCTTTTTTAAGTGCTTTGCTTTCTCGTTTTTTTAATGCCTCTGGCCAGTCAAACCAGCTTTTTTGCTGGTTATCTTTTTTCAAAGCGCAATACAAAGCATAGTCATCAAGCCAGAAAGCCTGTTTCTGAATAAAACATTGAAAGGCCCGACATTCTTTTTCATTCGTGCTAGATTTCTCACAATCAGTAGACTCACACGTTTTATTAAAAAGACAGTCTTCAAACAGTTTACGAAAAGTATTAAAGGCAATAGAGATGCATTTTGAACGGCCAAATACATCAATAAAACAATTGTGCAGATCATGTTCAGCCAACCAGTTTTTATCAACCAAGCATTTCAGGTCAATTAATTGCGGATTGCCTGCATGTACAGAAAGTAATTGGTAGGGTGAACCATCACCATGTGTGGGCCCTAATGGCAGTGTTTGCCAGACGCTATAACCTACATCTTTGAGAAAATCCACAAAGCGATAGGCATCTTCACCAATCACACCATTAGCATAAGGTCCGGGTAATGACGTCAGATGAAGCAATACACCTGAGCGACGTTTATCTAATGGGGCCGAATTGTTATAGCTTCTTTTCTGTATAGTTTTCTGTGTCGTTTTCATTGAATCCTTGCTCGTCATTTTATTCCTGCCCTGGTCTCATAGTCCCGCCAGCGACCGGTGCACCACTGCCCTGAGTAAAGGCTTGAGTGAGGTAACTTGGCGGCAATACGCCAAGATATTGATAGAGTATTGATAAGTTTAAACGAAACAATGACTCAAAACTGCTGACCGAATCTGCTGGATTATAATCACCAAACCACCAAAACCAGTCAGAACCTTCACATACAGCCAGTTGTTGTTCTGCTCTTGAGCGTTCAGCGGCATCTAAAACACCACTGTCCACGACATAATCAAAACGCTCTTTTGCTTCAATCAACATATCCCAGCCACGATTTTTAGCACTATCACCAATCCAGGTTGAGAAAGAACCATAAACCCAGCTGCCAGCGACCAGAGATGGTAGTTTTGTGGGTTCTGCTCCTGTGGACCCGGTTAACTCCATGCAATCTGAAAAGGTGCTTAGCTCAATATTGGGATGTTCTGCCAGACGCTTATAAAGAGTCGTTAGAAAATAATAGCCATTTTCAGGATAATATTCCCAGGCATTTTCACCATCAAGAATAATTGAGACCACTCGACCACTTTGATTTTCTCGATAGTTATAAATAGTCTCCAGATGTTCAACGAGATTACCTACCGCATCATCGGCATGCCATTTTGAATAAGTAAAACCAATCAGATCGGATAAGCCGTCATCCCGGAAAAAACAATTCACTTTGTTTTTATCCACATCATTTTCTGATTCATCTTCGCCATGAACAGTATAGGCACGATGCACGCCAATATTATTGTAAACAACATCAATCATATTCGCCTTGCTAAGGCTATTATTCAGAACACTGCCGCCTGTAGCAACCCATTTAAAGTCATATTCAGATAAAATTTCCAGAGTTTCATCACTTACGCCGCCCTCTGAAGGCCAGCAACCCACGGGTTTAAAACCAAAATGGTTTTTGAAAATATCCAGGCCCTGTTTGATATGCCAATGCACTCGCTCTTTACCTCCGGGATAGGTTGTTTTTTCTGGTAAAGGCACATCAGGCATTGCCTCTCTGGCTGAGTTAATATCCAGCATGAGCGGTATAATAGGATGAGCATAAGGAGTGACGGAGAGTTCAATTTGTCCTGATTGAGCCAGCTTTCGATAATGCTCAATAATGGTATTATGAATCTCCCCAATCACTTCCAGCAATAAGTAACGATCATTTAAAGTGTAATCACTTTCTTTTAAAATCAGCCGTTTGATTCGTTGATCATTACGTTTGACGGTTTCTCCAATCCAGGCTAAATGATGCCAGGTCAACAAGTCAAACAGATATTGTTCATTCAGATAAAACACCGTATCCGGATGATTAATAAACCACTCTGACATATTGGCCAATTTTTGATAGGCTGGAAAACGATCAATTAAACGTTCCCTATTAGCCCTAAGACAGTCATTAATGATTTGTAATCTTAAAGGGGGGCTTGAAGGGAGTTTACTGCAAGTCAAACTTGCTAATAATGGATCACGCAGTGCGGTGTTATGCTGTAAAAAGTCTTTAATCTGATATTTATAATCTTCAATCTGCTCTAATAATGTCGGCGTGAAATTAACCACAGCTCGGGCTCCTGGAATGTTTTCCAGATGATCAACCATATCAACATAGTCTTTTATGACATGTAAATAAGTCCAGGGCAGCTGATATTCATTTTTTTTAAAATCACGATATTCCGGCTGGTGCATATGCCAGCAAATTACGACTTTCAATTTATCTTCAATTGAAGAACTCATTTTTTCCCCTTTAACTGCTATTTTGGTGTCCATCAATAAATAAGGCGAATTTATTCGCCTTATTCTGGATAATTTAGCGATACTATAAAATATATCTAACAGTATGTTGTTTGTGTCCAATCATATCTGAAGTGACCAGTACAATACCTTTTTCTGTGACACGAAAGTGTTGTTTATCTTCTTCTATATTAACACCAATCGTTGTACCATCAGGTATCTGAGTACCTTTATCAATCACCGCATTTTTTATATGACAGTGTTGTCCGATATGAACTTCCGGTAATAATACGGAATCTTCAACCAACGAGTAAGAATTCACTCTAACATTAGAAAACAATAAGGAGTGCCTAACTTTAGAACCTGAGATAATACAGCCTCCGGACACCATTGAATCAACCGCCATTCCTCTGCGTTCATCATCATCAAAAACAAATTTTGCTGGCGGCAATTGCTCCTGATGAGTCCAGATTGGCCAGATATCATCATAAAGATTTAACTCAGGCGACACTCCAATTAATTCCTGATTGGCTTTCCAGAAGGCATCAATGGTTCCGACATCACGCCAATAGGTTTGGCTTTGCTCTTCTTTATTATTGAAAGAATAGGCATAAGCACGATATTTGTTCACTACATAAGGAATAATATCTTTACCAAAGTCTCGACTTGAGCCTGTCACATCCGCATCTTTAATTAGTTGTTCAAACAGAAAATCCCGATTAAAAATATAGATCCCCATGGAAGCCAGAGCCATTTCTGTATTACCCGGCATGTGTTGGGGATTCTCTGGCTTTTCAGAAAATTCAACCACACGATTTTCTTCATTAACAGCCATCACACCAAACGCCCTGGCTTCTTCCAAAGGCACCTCAAAACAACCCACAGTTAAATCAGCCTGATTTTCCACATGCTTGGCCAGCATAACACCATAGTCCATTTTATAAATGTGGTCACCTGCCAGTACCAGTATATATTCTGGATCATGAGCACGAATAATATCCAGATTTTGATAGATTGCATCTGCAGTACCTAAGTACCAGCTTTCTTTAATACGTTGTTGTGCCGGTAGTAATTCAACAAACTCACCAAATTCACCACGAAAATGTCCCCATCCCTGTTGTATATGCCGTATGAGCGAATGGGATTTATATTGTGTGGCAACCGCAATACGCCGAATACCTGAATTAACGCAATTCGATAAAGGGAAATCAATAATACGAAATTTACCACCAAAGGGCACACTGGGTTTCGCACGCCAGGCAGTCAATTCTTTTAAACGGGACCCCTGTCCACCAGCTAAAATAATAGCTAAAGTATCACGGGTAATACGACTAAGATAACGATGAGAACTTTTAGTTGGCACTGGCGACTCCTCTATGAGTTCAAGCTCAGATTATGAAATGATTTTGGGCAAAATCCAACTTAATTTTGTATTTTTTCAGTATATCACGAAGTGAATAATCTCAAATCAAATAATTAACAAATATTGATCACCATCAAGTTAGTCACCTCATTCACTCTTGTTGAGAGTCTGTAATTGAGATTAAGATGATCCACCTCAAATTTAGTCTTCGTTAAAGCATTATAAACTATTTAAATCCATACAAATAACAGTATAATGAAGATTGATAACAGCTCTAAAATATGCGGTTTCTAAAATACATTCAATAGCCGCTCTAAGTAAAATGCTCCAGCAGGAACACCTCATGATAACGAAGTATCAAAAATCGCCTATTTCTAATGATCTGTCTCGCATTATTGATGCCAAACATCATGATCCGTTTAGTGTCCTTGGTTTTGATAGAGCCAATAAGCTTATTCGACTTTTTATGCCCTATGCTGAAAACGTCTTTCTGATCACCAGCAACAAGACTAAAGAGCCTGTTAAGCGACTCCCGGATAGCGATTTTTTTGAATGGCAGGGTGATATCAAATCACTGGATAATCACTATCAATTAAACTGGATCGATAAAAGTGGTTATGAACATAATAACTACGATCCTTATACTTTCGAGGCACAAATCAGTGATTTTGATCTCCATCTGTTCACTGAAGGCAAATTACTCAAATGCTATAATCTATTGGGCTCACATGCTGTTGAAGTGGATGGCATCACGGGTACTTTATTTGCGACCTGGGCACCTAATGCCGAACGTGTCAGTGTCGTTGGTGACTTCAATCAATGGGATGGCCGTTGTCATCCTATGAGAGGCAGAGGCGGCAGTGGTGTCTGGGAACTTTTTATACCCGGTATTAATCCTGGTTCACTCTATAAATATGAGATTTTAAACCGTCAGAGCGGGGAGATACTGGAAAAAATTGATCCGTATTCACAACAATACGAATATCGTCCGGCTACAGCTTCTATTACTGTAGACACCACCCAATACCAGTGGCAGGATCAGAATTGGCTGGCAGCACGTGAAGAAGATAAATGGCAACACTCTCCTCTATCAGTCTACGAACTTCATTTAGGTTCATGGCAAAGAGATGAGCAGAATAAGTTTTTAAATTATCGAGAATTGGCGCATCGGCTGGTCGATTACATCAAACATTTAGGCTTTACTCACATTGAGTTATTACCCATTACAGAACATCCTTTTGATGGCTCATGGGGTTATCAGGCCACCGGCTATTTTGCCCCCAGCAGCCGCTTTGGCACTATTGATGATTTTAAATATTTTGTCGATTATTGCCATCAGAATAACATTGGTATATTAGTGGATTGGGTTCCGGCCCATTTCCCTAAAGACACACATGGGCTAGCTAAATTTGATGGCACTGCCCTCTATGAACATGAAGATCCCCGTTTAGGCGAGCATCAGGATTGGGGTACACTGATTTACAATCTTGGTCGTAATGAGGTGAAAAATTTTCTATTTTCCAGTGCCATCTTCTGGCTTGATGCCTTTCATATTGACGGCCTTCGTGTGGATGCCGTTGCCTCTATGCTTTATCTGGATTATTCCAGAGAAGATGGTCAGTGGCTGCCAAACAAATATGGTAGTAATGAAAATTTAGAAGCCATTGATTTCATAAAAGAGCTTAATCACCTGACTCATGTTGAATACCCCGGCAGACTCATTATTGCAGAAGAATCCACACCATGGCCCCAGGTAACACGTCCTTCATGCTTAGGTGGTCTGGGTTTTACCATGAAATGGAATATGGGCTGGATGCATGACATTCTTGGTTTTATGCAGATGGACCCTATTCATCGTCACTATCATCATGACAAATTAACCTTTGGATTATTGTATAGCTTCTCAGAAAATTTTCTATTAGCATTTTCTCATGACGAAGTGGTTCATGGTAAAGGTTCAATGCTGGAAAAAATGCCTGGTGATGAATGGCAAAAGTTTGCCAACTTACGTCTGTTATATACCTTTATGTTTACTTATCCCGGGAAAAAATTACTGTTTATGGGCTGTGAATTTGCCCAACGTTGCGAATGGAACTTTGACAAGGCACTGGAATGGCATGAATTAGAATCAGCACCTCATCGGGGTGTTAAAGATTTAATCTCTCAGCTAAACAAATTATATACAAAGGTGCCGGCATTACACTATTATGACTTTGACGCTCAGGGCTTTGATTGGGTCGATTGTCACGATTCAGCTCAATCCATCTTGATTTATCAACGTAATGGTCCAAATGATTCGGTGATTATTGTCTTGAATTTTATACCCGTGGTGCGAGAAAATTATCGCATTGGTGTCCCCTTTGGCGGTCACTATGAAGAATTATTCAACTCTGATTCCAGCTATTATAATGGCTCCAATATTGGTAACAACGATCCTATTATCAGTGAACCAACACCCTGGATGAATAGAGAACATTCTATCAGCATCACTCTGCCGCCATTAGCCGGACTAATATTAAAAAAGAAAAATTAGAACTCTGCTTTATCAATAAAAAAATTAAGTAAAAGATTATGAACAAAAAAATAGTGAAAAAAAACAAAACCACAAAACCAAAATATAAAATTCTTTTTGTCAGTAGTGAGTTACATCCCTTTGCCAAAACAGGTGGTCTTGGCGATGTCTGTAATAGTTTACCCAAAGCACTTAAAGCACTGCACCAGGATATTAAAATACTGATACCTGCTTATCCATCTGCCATTCAAAAAGCTGAAAATATAAAGCAGGTTGCAACAATTAATCTACCTAGAGAAGGTTTTCCTGGAAAACTTGGCTTGCCTATTGATAATGACAAGGCAGATGATGTTAATATTTTAGAAACAAAGCTGCCCGGCTCTCATGTAAAAGTCTGGATGGTTGAATCTGAACTTTATAACAGACCCGGCACACCTTACTTTGATGATAAAAACAAAGAATGGGAAGACAACGATTTCCGCTTCGCTCTGCTCAATTATATTGCCGTTGAAATTGCAATGGGACGCACCAGCTTACAATGGCAGCCTGACATTGTGCATAGCAATGACTGGCAAACAGGTTTAATTAGTGTTTTATTAGAAAAAGAGTATATTAGAAAAAAAACCACGAGACCGGCTACTGTCTTTACAATTCACAATATGGCCCATATGGGGGTTTATTCCAGAGAACGATTTGATACTTTAGAGTTACTGCCTACTTTATGGAATCACCATGAGTTAGAATTTCATGACGATTTTTCATTTATAAAAGGCGGTTTGGTCTTTTCTGATCGGGTCAATACAGTGAGCCCGACTTATGCTCAGGAAATACAGCATGAAGAATTTGGCTATGGTTTATCCGATCTTCTGGCTTATCATAACGAACGACTTTCCGGCATATTAAACGGCATTGATATGAAAGAGTGGAATCCCGCTAAAGATCCCATGATAAAGAAAAACTATTCGATTAAAACCATTAACAACAAACCCAGCAATAAAACTGCTTTACAAAAACACTTTAAATTACCACAAAGGAAAAACACTCTGCTTCTCGGGTTAGTTGCTCGCCTTGTTTACCAAAAAGGTATCGATCTATTATTAGAAAATATGCCAGACATCTTAAAACTTCCCGTACAAATTGTTATTCTTGGTTCAGGTGATTTAGAGCTGGAATCCCGCTTGCATCGATGGTCAAACAAAGACCCGGAGCAACTTCAACTTCAAATCGGTTATGACGAACAATTATCTCATTTAATTGAAGCCGGTTCGGATGCCTTTTTAATGCCATCCCGCTTTGAGCCCTGCGGTCTTAATCAACTCTATAGTTTACGTTACGGCACGATTCCCATTGTCAGAAAAACCGGAGGATTAGCCGATACCGTCGTCCATGCATCTAAAGAAAACCTGAGGAGTCGCTCTGCAACCGGTGTTGTTTTTCAAGAAGCTGAGGGTTCTACCATTCTTGATGCTATTAACCTAACCTGTTTATTATACCAAAACAAAGATGCCTGGAAAAAGCTTATGATTAACGGTATGAAACAGGAGTTTTCATGGAAAGAAAGCGCTAAGCAATATCTGGAGCTTTATACCCAGGCGATTGAAGCCAGGAATAAATATAAGATTCATTCCAGTCTCTAACACTTTTTAAGCTGAGTTTAAACGGGACGGACACAGCTAAATAGCTGTGTCTCAATGGTATGCACGGAGCATCAGCAGCTGTCATTTATTATTTGGTGATTTTATGCCAATATGGGCCCAATAATGATTTACAAAAAGCCTGTGGTTGCTTATTTTTCTGACTTTGATTGTTTGAGCGCAGCGAGTTCTCAAAGTTAAAAAAATAAGTGACCATGGGCTTAACAAGGATTATTTAGGAATACTCACTGAATAGTTACAATAAATAACGTCACGTATTGCAACACTTATTTAGCCTGTTTAAACTCAGCTTAAGATATAAGGCTTTACACCTCACAATCATTATGATCCAGTTTATTACGCCAGAACTGATCGTTACGATCAAATAATCTTGATGAGACTTCCGGTCCCCAGGTATCGGCAGGATAGGTATGAATATAATCCTGTTCTTCCATCCATGAGCGTAACACAGGGTCAACAATTTTCCACGCCCATGACACTTCATCATAACGTAAAAATAAGGTCTGATCGCCTTCCATGACTTCCAGCAGTAAAGCCTCATAGGCATCAATTTTTTCTTTTTCCTCACAACGACAGGCTTCTAATTGAGAGGTTCTTGTTTCTAACTCCAGCCCTGATTTTTTTACCTGCATCTCAATTCTTAAACACTCTTCGGGCTGAATGTTAATCAATATCCAGTCAGGGTCCATTTGTTTTAATGCCGTATCTTTAAATAATTGCTGTGGCGGGCGTTTAAAACGAATACTCACTAAAAAGTTATTTTCCTTCATTCGTTTACCAGTACGCAAATAAAAAGGCACACCTTTCCAGCGCCAGTTATCGACATATAATTTCATTGCAGCAAAAGTTTCAGTGGTACTATCCTGCTCAATGCCTTCTTCTTCCAGATAGCCCGGTACTTTGTCACTATTCACATCACCAGAGGTATATTGAGCACGAAAGGCATACATATTCACTGATTTACGATTAATGGGACGAATAGAACGCAGTACTTTTACTTTTTCATCACGTAATGCATTGGCATCCAAGTGTGCCGGCGGCTCCATAGCGACAAGAGCCAGCATTTGCAGTAAATGACTTTGTATCATATCTCGCAGGGCACCGGAAGAATCATAATAATGTGCCCTGCCTTCAACTCCCGCTATTTCGGCGTGAGTAATTTGTACGTGGTCAATATAATTACGATTCCATAAAGGCTCAAGGAGCAGATTTGCAAAACGAAACACCAGAATATTTTGTACCGTATCTTTACCCAGGTAATGATCAATACGATAAATTTGTTCTTCTTTAAAATGTTTATGCAGTTGATTATCCAGTATTTCTGAACTTTCCAGATCATGGCCAAAGGGTTTTTCAACCACCAGACGACAATAACCAGTGTCCTCTTTATGCAGCCCACTGGCCACTAGATTTTTTGCCACAAAATTGTAGTCCTGTGGACCTATGGCCAAATAAAAAATATGATTCTTAGGAAACACATCCGAGCCATCCAGACGTTCTTTTAATTTTTTAAAAGAAGCAGCTTGTCGTAAGTCCCCTTTTTGAAAATTCAGGCGTTTGCTGAAACGCTTGAACACTTCATCATCAATACCACCCCGGGCATGATCTTTTAATCCATGCAGAACTTCATCGGCCCATTGTTCATCACTCCAATCTCTGCGACCAAAGCCGACAATCGTCACTTTCTCCGGTAAACGCTTTGATTCTTCAAGATGATAAAGAGCCGGTAATAATTTATTTTTGCTCAGATGTCCTGTGGCACCAAAAATAATCAAAGTGCATGGTTCTGTGATCTTATGAGCACCCATAATATTATTTGAGTCTGTCATATTCAGCTTTCATCCGCCATTCATGATGAAAAAATTCACCACGAGGTTTATCAATACGTTCAAAGGTATGTGCACCAAAATAATCTCGCTGTGCCTGTAATAAATTAGCCGGAACAGATGCCATGCGATAGGCATCATAAAATGTCAGTGCAGCAGCAAAGCCGGGAACAGGTATTCCCGCTTCAACCGCTCTGGAAACTGTTTTACGCCAGCCACGTTGTGTCGCTGCAATAGCCTGTTGAAAAAAATCATCTAATAATAAACTTTCCAACTCTAGATTATTGCTATAGGCATTTTTAATACTGTCCAGAAATCTACTGCGAATAATACAACCGCCACGCCACATAAGAGCAATGCCGCCATAATTTAAATTCCACTGGTATGCTTTTGCCGCTTCACGCATCAGCATATAACCCTGAGTATAGGAGATGATTTTTGAGGCATAGAGAGCTTCTTTAACAGCATTAATATATTCAGCTTTTTCCTGTTCAGTGTAGTTAAATTTTGTCTCCGGGCCCGCCAGTACTTTTGCTGCTTTGACTCGTTCTGATTTTAAGGCTGATAAAAAACGTGAAAAAACGGCCTCACCAATTAATGTCAGAGGAATACCCAGTTCCAGTGAGTTGATTGCACTCCATTTTCCAGTGCCTTTCTGGCCTGCAGTATCTAATATTTTATCAACCAGGGGTTCACCATCAGCATCTTTTACTCTTAAAATATGACTGGTGATTTCAATTAAGTAGGAGTTTAATTCGCCTTCATTCCATTGTCTAAAAATATTAGCAATTTCATCCACACTGAGAGATAAGCCTTCTCTTAGAAATTGGTAGGCTTCACAGATCAGCTGCATATCAGCATATTCAATACCATTATGGACCATTTTCACATAATGTCCGGCACCTTCTTCACCGATCCATTCACAGCAAGGCTCGCCATCTACTTTTGCAGTAATACTTTGTAGTATATTTTTAACTTGAGGCCACCCCTCCTTATTACCACCGGGCATAATAGAAGGCCCATTTCGTGCCCCTTCTTCACCACCGGAAATACCAGTACCCAGATAAATAATGCCTTTTTTTGCCATGCTTTTAACACGTCTGGTGGTATCAGTATAAAGAGAATTACCAGCATCCATAATGATATCGCACGCATCAAGATGAGGCAGTAGCAGTTCAATGAAATGATCGACCACTTCACCCGCTTTCACCATCAGCAAAATACGACGTGGAGAGCTCAGGCTGCTGACGAATTCTTCAATTGAGTAGGTGCCTGTGATTTGTGTGCCTTTGCCTGAGCCATTGATAAAGTCATCAACTTTACTGATTGTGCGATTAAATACAGATAGACGAAAACCATGATCATTGATATTTAAAGCAAGGTTTTGTCCCATGACGGCTAGCCCAATTAAACCAATGTCAGCCTGTTCCATGATAGCTCCAAAGTGAAATTAATAAGAATTTATAAAAGTCGTATATACCCAATCAACTTGAAAATGCAGGATCGAACAGTTGGAAATTATCATTAATTCGAGAATCTAATGATTTTCCAATGCTCGGTAA
>JAIVER010000015.1 GCA_023864145.1 Thiohalomonas sp.
TTTTCATGGGCTGTGAGAGTAATTTGCGTCATTGGATAATTTTGATCCTCTTCTCTATGAAAATCAAGCATTTTCATAGGTCATGGGTATAATGGTTTGACGGTGACATCGACATCTAAAATCCAAGGCGTGGTTAATAAGGGGGATAGCAAGATTGTAAATGTGTTTGTAGCCATTTGATGCCTGCCTTCTCTTCAATTTTATTCAAACCCCGACGAGCAGAATCATACTGAGCACTTTGCTCATGCCTAATAATCGTGAATTAACTTGATCACTCATTAGATTAATGATGTGTGCATAGCGATTATGTCCCGACAAAATGGAAAGAAATAATGAGCCCAGTACATTCACTTTTTTAGGCGCATTATTGCTTCGATAATGTAAAGGACAATCGCTTACCCAGGGATCAAATCGATCACCAAATTTTAAAAACTGGATGAAAAAGGGTAATTGCACCATGGGAGTGAGTTTGGCATTGGAATCCCATTCAATATGTAATTTTCCAGCATAAGTGTCAACTTCTACCGCCTCAGGAAGTGCATTTCTAGTCGCTAAAGCCTGATCACCCGTTGGGTGATCAGATTTGGGTGGCAAAAGCATCATTTCATCCTTGTTTTTTAAATACTTGTGATTTTAGCCTATAATCAACTGATTAAACTAGGTTCATAACCTGATTGTCTGATAATTGCAAACGACCTTCAGCAACCCACTGAATAACCTGAGGATAAGCAATATGTTCCTGCTCCAGGACTCTCTTTGCCAGAGTTTCTTCGCTATCATGCTCAAGGACGGCTACCGATTTTTGTAAAATAACCGGTCCGCCATCTAATTTTGTGCTGACATAGTGAATGCTGAGACCGTGAATGTCATCACCTGCTTCAAGTGCTCGCTGATGCGTGTGAATACCACGATATTTGGGCAGTAATGATGGATGGATATTAATCATTTTGCCATAAAAATGATTAACAAAATCATCAGTTAAAATACGCATAAAGCCTGCCAAAACAATTAACTGAGGCTGATATTTTTCGATGCACTGAGTGAGTTCAGCATCAAAGCTTTCACGGCTGTCATACTGTTTATGGTCAATAATCTCTATAGAAATATTGGCATTTTTTGCCCGTTCAATACCATAGGCATCGGCTTTATTGCTAATAACTGCACAGAGTCTGGCATTGAGTGTTTTATCTGCAATGCGGTCAATAATACTCTGTAAGTTAGTGCCGCCGCCCGATATAAGAACAACAATAGGTAGTGGGTTCATTCTTTTTTACTGGCAGCCTTAACTGATAACTACGCTTGGCGTAGTGTCAGCACTGGCTTCAATGGTGCCTAGTGTGAATACCGTCTCGCCTTGCTGCTTTAGAAGCTCAATGGCTTTTTGTTGATCTTCAGGTGAAACAACAACGACCATGCCGATACCACAATTGAAGGTACGGTACATTTCATTGGCTTCAATATTGCCTTGTTCCTGCAGCCAGTCAAAGACCAGTGGTCTTGTCCAACTTTTACCATCAATTTTTGCTGTGGTATTATCAGGCATTACACGGGGTAAATTTTCTAATAAACCACCTCCGCTAATATGGGATAGTGAATGAATTTCAATTTCTTTGGCTAAAGTCAGTAAAGATTTAACGTAGATGCGGGTGGGTTCTAATAGACGATTCTCTAATGTGTCGCCATCAAACTCACTGTTTAAATCAGCACCTGATACTTCAATGACCTTACGGATCAAAGAATAACCGTTAGAATGGGGACCACTCGAAGCAAGCCCCAGCAGGATATCACCTTCTTCTACTTTTGAGCCGTCAATGATTTCATCTTTTTCAACAATACCGACACAAAATCCAGCAAGATCATAATCTTCACCCTCATACATGCCGGGCATCTCTGCTGTTTCACCACCGGTAAGTGCGCAGCCTGACTGAATACAGCCTTCGCTAATGCCTTTGATGACATCAGTTGCGGTTTCAATATCAAGCTTGCCGGTGGCATAGTAATCTAAAAAGAATAGTGGCTCAGCCCCAGCAACAATCAGATCATTGGAACACATAGCAACCAGATCGATACCAATCGTATCATGTTTTCCGATCATCAATGCTAGTTTTAACTTAGTGCCGACACCATCAGTGCCCGAGACTAAAACGGGATTTTTATAACGATCAAGTGGTAATTCAAATAAAGCACCAAAACCACCTAAACCGCCGAGTACGCCAGGTCGTTGTGTTGCTTTTGTATAAGGTTTTATGCGCTCGATAAGCGAGTTACCCGCATCTATATCCACACCTGCATCACGATAACTGAGAGATTGTTTGCTCACCTGCCTGCTCCGAATTTAAAAGAGGAAAATTTAAAAGGGCTATTATACTGCAAATGTAATTGCAGAATCCACAAACCTGTTGCTGTTTATGAATAAGCTTAACATCGATTTGGATTATACTAACGAGCAGATTTTTGCTATTCTATCTACTTAGAATCATCCTGTCAGGGCATACAAAAGGGAACTAAACCTTGGAACTTAACTATGCGATTAACTATAAGCCAATTAAATACAAGTCAACTTAAAATAAGGCCAGTCAGAAATCTTTCTTTTATTCTTCTTAGCAGTCTACTCTTTCTTCAGTCTGGCTTTGCTGCTGATGTCGGCAAACTTTATGAAGCCAGTCTTAAAGCCGAAAGAGATATAGGCGAAAATGAACTGATTAAAGAAGCCTTTAGCCTTGTTCTGATTAAAGTATCCGGCCGCTCAGATCTGCTTTCTTCACCGACATATGCTGCCTTATTGAAAAAATCGGATGCTGCTATTTCACAATTTCGCTATCATCATAAAACCATCCCCTCTGATCAGTTGCTAGAAAATAGCACGTCAGAAAACAAAATAGTAGAAAAAGAAAAGTGGTTCTGGGCTCGTTTTAACCCTAAAACAATTAATGCTTTATTAAGAGAAGCACAAATACCGCTATGGGGAAAAGTCAGACCTGAGACCCTAATCTGGTTTTCTCAGGAAGTGAAGGGAAAGCTTTTTCTAAAAAGTCAGTATGATGCGCCTCAAATCTATGATGTATTTAAAAAGCAGGCTGAATCTCGCGGTATTTCTCTTATCTTTCCTTTTTTGGATCTGCAGGATCTGTCCAGCATTTCTGCCACCGATATCTGGGGAAGCTTTAATGATGCCATCTTATTAGCGTCAAAACGTTATCAGGCTCAGTCAACACTCACCTCACGATTATTTAAAGAACCGAGTGGCTTATGGGTGAGTCAATGGAATTTATTACTATTGGGTGAGACCCAAAGTTGGGAAATACGTGATGAAAAATTAGACCGGGCTCTGGCTTCAGGGATTGATGAGCTGGCAGATAAATTAGCACAACAATTTACTCAGTTTGATCAGCAAGGCGATAGAATGGGTTTATTAGTACAAATCAATAATGTCACTAATTTTAAAGGATTTCAGGAGCTGGATGATTATTTACGTAATCTGGCAACCGTTAAATCTCTCACTTTGCTGCAGATGGAGCAGGACAGGTTAATTTACAATATTGAATTTCTAGGTACTCAAACGTTATTGATTCAGGAAATTCGTCTGGGTGATATGCTTAATTCTATAGAACTCAGTGGTCGTAATTCTAATAATTCTAATAATTCTAATAATGCTGACAATCGCTACAAACCACTCATTCTTGATGATCTGGATAAAAAAAATGGCATAAGTGATGCCTCCATTGAAAAGCCCGGCACAAGAGAAGCGCCTTTAAATTTGATGGACAAAACAGCAGAAACACAAAAGTACTCTGGTGAAACAAAAATGGATGAAGCAATACCTGTCGTACGGCAACCGTTACAAGCGGATTTAGAATATTGGTATGCCAGATAGGGGCTCGGGATGAGTGAATCGCAAAAGTGGATGCTATTGTTGATTGTGTTATTAATCGGCTGGATCTTTTACCTGTTGTCACCCATATTAACGCCATTTTTGGTCGCGGCATTTTTGGGTTATCTTGGCGATCCCTTAGTTGATAAACTTGAGGCCCGTAAGCTTTCCAGAGGTTTATCGGTAACCATTGTTTTTGTGCTCTTCACCATACTCCTATTGGTAATGTTTCTTCTTCTAATCCCTTTATTAGAAAATCAAATAATTGCATTACTGAATAAATTACCCGGTTTTATTGAATACCTGCAAACTCATGTGATTCCCAGACTATTGAGTGTCACCGGCTTAGCGAATCAAAATTCAGAATATGGTATTGACCTCACTATCTTAAAAAAAGCGATAGGGGAAAACTGGCGTAGTATTGGCGGTCTGGCAGGCTATCTGGTGAACTCGATTTCTACCTCAGGCATGCTTATTATTGCTTGGCTGACTAATATTGTTTTAATCCCTGTTATTGCTTTTTATTTTATGCGTGACTGGGATGTTTTGGTGGAGAAAATTCACCATTTGATCCCGCGCCATATTGAGCCTCTGCTTGTTCGGCTGGCGAAAGAGTCCGATGAAGTCCTGGCTGCATTTATGCGTGGTCAGCTTCTGGTAATGGCTTCTCTGGCGATTATTTATTCAGTGGGACTATGGATAGCAGGCCTGGAATTAGCCTTCTTACTCGGGCTTTTAGCCGGTGTTGTCAGCTTTGTTCCCTATTTAGGTTTTATTGTCGGGATTGTTGCTGCGGTTATAGCTGCCTTTATGCAAGTTCATGAGCTGAGCTTATTACTTCCCATTGCGATTGTGTTTGCTATCGGGCAAGTTATAGAAAATATGTTATTGACGCCTTTATTAGTGGGGGATCGTATTGGTCTGCACCCGGTTGCGGTTATTTTTGCTATTCTTGTTGGCGGCCAATTGTTTGGCTTTGTCGGAGTATTGATTGCCTTGCCTGTATCAGCTGTTGTCATGGTCTTATTGCGCTATATCTACCAGACCTATCTATCGAGTGGTCTATACGAAACTCAATGTGAAGTTACAGAAGAAATTCAGGATTAAACTCTTCAATGCATAAATATCATATTCTCAGAAAACGTCTCAAGGCTCTTTTGGAGCAGCCTGAATCACAATTGCTCACGGGTAATCAGATTGGTCTGGAAAAAGAATGCCTGCGCGTTAATCGTTCAGGCAGTATTGCACAAACAGCACATCCTGAAGCATTGGGTTCTGCTCTGACTCATCCTTATATTACTACTGACTATTCAGAAGCTTTGAGTGAGTTTATAACACCACCTTTCAGTAAGATTTCTGATGCTCTGGATTTTCTGCAGAATACCCAAAAATTTGTTTATAAGAATCTTGATGATGAGATTTTATGGGCAACCAGTATGCCCTGTGTGGTGGCCGGTGAGTCGAGTATCCCATTAGCTCGTTATGGTCATTCTAATGCCGGAACGATGAAAACTGTTTATCGCAGGGCCTTAGGACATCGCTATGGGCGTGTGATGCAGCTTATTGCCGGTGTACATTTTAACTTTTCTCTTACTGAATCATTCTGGCCTGTTTTACAGGATTTAGAAGGTGATCAGCAATCCCTTCAGGATTTTATTAATACGCGCTATTTTGATCTGATTCGGAACAGTCAGCGCATGGGTTGGTTAGTCCCTTATCTTTTTGGTGCATCACCCGCTGTATCTAAGTCTTTTTTACTTGGCGGCTCAACAACTTTAGATGAATTCGATGAAAGTACCTACTATGAGCCTTATGCTACATCGTTACGTATGGGGGATATTGGCTATCAGAATAATAAAGAAAATGAATCCGGGATTAAAGCCTGTTATAAAAATATAGATAGTTATATCAGTTCTCTGGATTGGGCAATCAATACACCCTATGTAGGCTATGAAAAATTTGGTTTGCTTAAAGATGGAAAATATCAGCAGCTTAATACCAATATTCTGCAAATTGAAAACGAATATTATTCAACCATTCGTCCAAAACAAATTTTACAGGGTAATGAAAAACCAACCATTGCCTTAGCTAAACGTGGTGTGAAATACGTTGAATTACGCTCATTAGACGTGAATGCCTATGATCCGCTGGGTGTCAATGAAAGTCAGGTATACTTTTTAGAAGCCTTTTTACTCTTTTGTTTATTACATGACAGCCCGATGATTGAGTTGCAGGAACGTCAGGAAATTGATCATAATGAAATGCTGACTGCTCATCGCGGTCGTATGCAGGGGTTAAATTTGTCTCGAAATGGGCACAATCAGACGCTGCAGGACTGGGGCATGGAAATTATGCAGGAAATGGCAGTCGTTTGTCAGCTGCTTGATGCAGATAATCCGGAAAAACCTTATACCGCGAGTCTTAACAAACAGACAGAACGAGTTTTAAATCCGGATATGACGCCTTCGGCGCGAATGCTGGATGATATGCATCAGGATAGTGAAAGCTTTCATCGTTTTGCCGAGCGTATGTCACGACAACATTCTCACTACTATAAAAATCTGCATTTGAGTGCACAGCAGGAACAATTCCACCTGCAGGCAGTAAAGGCATCAAGAGAAAAACAACGGGAAATAGAAGCGGCTGACAATATTAGCTTTGAGCAATATCTTGCTGATTATTTTGCTCAACGTTAATTAAAAAAGATGCTTTTCAATAAAGTCTACGACAAATTCCTCTCTTTGCGCACTATGAAAACGATCGACCTCTTCACCATTAACAAAAGCAATGACCGTAGGGAAGCCTCTTATTTTATACCTTCCGGCAATACGCATATTTTCATTAGCATCAACTTTTGCTATTAAAAATTTCCCGTCATACTCTTTTGACAGCTTATCCAGAATTGGCATCAGTACGTTACAAGGACAACACCAGTCAGCACTTATATCGACTAAAACCAGCCTTGTATTTGATTCGTTAATCCTAAAAAAATCAGTTAACCCTGTCAGCAAGCAAAATTTAGCATAAACAACCTAAAAGTCTGACTCATTATGTTCTATGAAGGAGCTGACAGTCCCACATAATTATCAGAGCCCAGATTAAGCTTAAATTTCTCCATTGCCTTTGCCAAAATAAGGCTCCAGCACTCATTGTAATTTAACTGCGTCGCAGTTGTTTTAAGCTCATCAAAAAAGTCGACAAGTCGGATGTATGCTGATTTTAATCTCGTAATATCACCATGAGTGCTGCTAATAACCATCTTCTTTTGACGACCATGTTTAGTCAATCTGCCAATGCTACTGAGCAATAATGGACGACTGGTAATTGCCACATGGTGTTTGTGTGGAATGGCTAATCGAACAAATAAATTCCACCAGTTACATATCAATGCAATCATTCGAGTCATGAATTGACAGCTCTTTATTTTATGGGTATACACTCACTGAATAAACGCTTTGGTGGTTTTGCTGTCCTTTCAAAATATGTATTTCTATGATGATCCTTTAGAAACAGTCAGTACTAGTCCTGATAATAGTAATCATATTTTTCTAATATTCCCATCATAAACGTCCATGCCTCATTATAAGAGAGACCACTATTGTCCGGAATAATAATTTTAACATAGAGTGTCTTTTCATATTGCTCTTTCAGCTTAAGCAGTTTTTTCTGTAAAGCAGCTTCTGAAATGGCCTGATACTGATCTTTTTCAGAGGGGCGAAACTGAATTAATTCTTTTCCGGAGATTTTTTCATAACGTATTTCAACAACATGTTTACCGATTGCAGAGCGGGATGGTTTAATTAATTTATTATATTTTTCTTCCAGACTATCATATTCATTGGCTAAAGCAGCCTGTTTTTGTTGTGCCAGTGCAATTTGCTGTTCATAATCGCTGATATTATCCAGATACATCTGGCTTTTTTCGTTTAACTCTTCTAATTTTTCATCTTTACTGGCTAAAGCATCCTGCTGCTGTTCAAGTTCACCCGTTAACAACATATTAGTCTTTTTAACTGCTGCTATCTGTGTCTCATAATTTCGAATATTATCCAGATGAATTTGATTTTGCCTGCTTAAACCTGCTAGTTTTTCTTCTTTGCTGCTCAAAATAACTAATTGTTCTTCCAGTTCCTGTTCTCTTTTCGCCAGTGCTTCTGTGCTAAGCTCAAGCTTACCCTGTAATGAGTTCATAGTAGAACCAACATCGACAAGCCGTTGTTTTACCATAACTAACTGGTTGCTTTTGGATAAGATATCTTGATTTAAGTTGTTCTGAGCATCTGTCATACGGACAATTTGTTTATCTTGCTCAACAATCAAACGATCACGTTCTGTGGCAGTTTCTCTTGCCTGCATTAATTGCAAACGCATTAAGGACATTTCAGATTGGGTATGTGCCAGTGTTTCTTCCAGGCTGGCTTTTTCTTTTGATGTTTTTTGAACGGCTTCAGAGGTTCTGCGCTCTGCCTCTATGCTCATCTGCAGTTTTCGCGAGATTTGATATCGCTTATCCTGACTTGCCAGCAATTCTTGTGATGTTTTTTGCTGGGCGGCCATACTGGCTTTGAGGCGCTGAGATATTTTCTGTTCTACAGTAATTCGTGTTTGCAATTCCTTGACCAGTTCCCAGTTTTTTACAATGAGGATACTGGTGGCAATCAGAAAAATCATAACCACAACGGTCATAATATCCGTAAATGACGGCCAGAAGGATTCATCAACCAGATGGGCTTGATTTTGTCTTAGATCAACGAAACCGTCACTCATTGAAACTGTTCCACTTTATTGATTTTCATCGGATTTAGAAACAGAGCTGTTTTCTCTATCGGTATAATGAGTATGATCCTCAGGCAGACGAAAGCCCAGTCGCAGTAGTTCTTTTATATCGGCAATATCATCCGACATACTGCTCACACGGGCATCATAATGAGTCGTGATTTCATTAACTTTAGAGCCCATTTCTAGATATTGCTGCTGTGACAGCTGCATATTTTCCGCCGTATGACGCAGCGACTTAATTAACTCCGCCAATTGATGAATCATGCTTTCACTTTGATGAGAAAAACGCGGCATCAGATGCTGTGTTGTTATTTGCTCAATGGCACTAAATAAATTAGTCTGAATATCCGTTAGTTTCAGATAAAAATAACCAAATAACAAATAACAGATAATGGCAGTAGTGGTGGTTGACAAAGCCGTTGACATACCATGAATAACCTGTCCCATACCACCAATACCATTGTCTTCAATTAAACTCGAAGCTCCCACCAGGGCAATTGAAAGCGAGATAATAGTACCGAATACACCGGTCAGGATGAGGATATTAGAAACAAACTTAGGTAAACTCAGGCGCGTACTTTCTGAAGCAACCATGGTTGCCGCCATAGCACTTTGATTGATTGACGCATGCTGCCGATAAATATCCTGCATGCTCACATAGCGATGGTAGATCAGGCTCTTTTTATTAATAGAATCGCTCGGATTAAAATCCTTATGATGAACATTAACAATAATTTTGCCTACCGCTCTTTCTTCACGCCAGTAAAATAACAGTGACGAAACCAGTTTTGCCATGCCAAGAAGAAAGATACCCAGAATTGAACTATTAATAATGTAGCCTGTGTTTGTTAATTGATTTTTTAAATAGATATTCTGAATATAATCAAAATTATAAAAAATCAACACCACAACCAGCACAGCAACAACTATCAGGCGCAGTAGAACATTAAAGCTATAACTCTTTTTAAACTGTATCATAATAGGATAATAAAGAAATATTTATAAGTTAAAATACTTTTATACCTTAAATCGACTTAATTTAGAAGTACCAAAGCATTCAAATATTGAAATCATTGGTACTCATCTACTTGAAACAGCCAGCTGATTTAATTCTTTTTTAGTCAAAGACTGCCGCTCGCTGTTTTCTTTTTCGGATCTGCTCGGCAAAAAAGTTACGATAATAGTAAAGCACACTCACACCATTTGCCCTGACGTCAACCACTTTCCACCCTCTGGGTGTTTTTAAGAATTTAAAGTCAACCTGGATATGACCTCCCGTTTCCTGCAATATTCTTGCTGATACCATTACTTCATTATTACTGGTACGTTTTGATCTGAAGTCATCAACTACGGGCGGGTAATTTTGGTAATTACTTATATTCTGTGCAAATGTAGTAATAAATAATTCACTAAAATTTTCTGTGAACTCTTGCTGCTGCTTAGGTGACATCGTTCTAAAATAACGTCCTACAACCCAGCGAGCCATATATTTAAAATCAAAGTGTGGTGTAATTTCATGCTTCAGGAACGAAGTAATTTGCTCCAGAGAGGCATTTTTAGGTCGAGCAAGAAATTTAATCATTTTTTTAATAGAGTTTTCCAGCAAATCAGCGGGCGATTTGGTTTTAACAGGCGGCAATAATTGACTTCCAGGAGGATAGTATCGTGAATAATAGTCTCCCTGTCGTTTCTGGTATTGTAGCGCAGGCTGCCTTTGATAGTTAGCAGGGTATTGCCTATCCCCCTGATAACTGCTAGCTTGATAATTTTGTGCCAGAGACACTGTAGAACCTGTTGATAAAGTAAACAGTATTCCCCCTAATAGAATTTTCTTTTGTTTAATCATAAACATTCCTTTATATTGCTATTTGTTATTATTATTTTATGAGTTGAGTGATAATTTTATTTATTTTACAGACCTTATGCTTCTTAAAAGAAACTTGTCTGGCTAAGATCAAAGATAAACTAAAAACACACTTTCGACCATCAATTATCTAAGATAAACAAAAAAACGGGACAGCTCAACCCCGCTTTATAGTTTTCTGAGCTCAGCAATAAAAAAGGAAGTCATCAAACCCGTGACAGGCTTGCACAACACTGATTTAACGACTTCCCAGAAAATAGAGTTTAGCACGCAAAGGTATTGACAAACCAAGGCTTACATGGTTCATTTTGACTCAAAATAAGTCAAGAGTATAGTATTTCGCCCCACACTCTATCGTGCTCAGGAAAATACCGTAGAAATTTTATTCCAGCATTTCAGTCAAACACAGGAGCAACTAAAAGCCCGTACCATCACGGTTGATCAAGTATAACTGGAACCTACCATTATTGCGTTATCGATTATGACACCTAATGGCATCCGTGCCATAGAAGATCTGATTCCCATCATTTATCCTGGTGTCACTCGTTCCTTTGGGAGTATTCAGTCCTTGCCTATTGAAGCACAGGAGAAGGCAAGACAATTTAATAACACGCTTGATTTCTCATTAATCAAAGTCGCTGCAGTCGATGAAATGTACAATCAAAGTTCAGCTGTTTTAGCGGGAGTTGATTTAGAGAGTGGTTTCCTGCATTCACTTGAATTATGCGAGAGTCACTCCACAGAAGATTGGGAGATGGTCTTAAAACAAGCCAAATCACAAGGATTGAATTTAGATATTATTGTTAAAGATGCACCACCTGGAATTGCTTGTGGCGTCAAACAGGTTTTTCCAGATCCCCAACAAAGAGATGATTGTTTCCATGTTTTATACCCATGACCTATGAAAATGCTTGATTTTCATAGGTCATGGGTATAAAGACTCAAAAAGAGACTCTGGAAAAAATTGAACAATTTGAAGTAGCCGCAAAATTGATCATTGAAGCAATGCAAACTGTCCATCCTGAAACAGGTGAGTTGTACTCAAGTAGTCGGCTTGAAATGATGATGAAAACAGCAGTAACCACATTAAAAATCATCCCGTAATACCATTCCCAGAAGCTGGCCACTTACATTGAAAATAGAGTGACTGGTATTGTTTATGCCGCCCATGCGCTGGATGTTGAATTGGCTATTTTAACACCACAATACTCCAGGGTTCAGATCAGCCGAAGTTGTTTGTTGTTACGTCTGCTTGATGAATTGAAAAAGCAGAAACACATTCGACACTATCAAAAAAAATACCAATTCTTTCA
>JAIVER010000016.1 GCA_023864145.1 Thiohalomonas sp.
TTTACCGAGCATTGGAAAATCCTTAGATTCTCGAATTAATGATAATTTCCAAGTGTTCGATCCTGCATTTTCAAGTTGATTGGGTATAGGCTGATTTAAATCTTTAACTTCTGCATACGTCTGGTTGCTTTAATTACATTGTCTCTATGACCAAAAGCACTAAAACGGACATACCCTTCTCCACCAGGGCCAAAACCAGCACCGGGTGTTGTCACGATATGTGCATTGTCCAGAATGTAGCTGAAGGCTTGCCATGAATCCATACTTTCAATTTTGACCCAGATATAAGGGGCATTGGTACCACCATAGGTGGTAAAGCCGTATTCATCTAATGCAGTTTTGATGATCCGTGCATTTTCCATGTAATAATCAACCAGTTCACGCATTTCAGCCATTCCCTGATCGTTCAATATATTGATAGTGGCGGTTTGAATAATATTTGATGCACCATTAAAAATAGTGGTCATAATACGATTCCAGTCACCATGTACCGATGTACCGTCATCAAATTTTAATGCTTTGGGAACGACTGTCCAGCCCAGACGAACACCGGTATAGCCAAAAGATTTAGAAAATGAGCACACTTCAATGCTAACTTCTTTAGCACCCTCAATTTCATAAATAGATTTTGGTAATTCAGGATCGCTGATAAATTTAGCATAGGCGGTATCAAAAATAATAATAGAAGCATTTTCTTTAGCAAAATTAACTAATTGTGTTAACTGTTCTTTGGTGGCTACGGCACCTGTTGGATTATTTGGAGAACAGAAATAAATAATATCGGCTTTTTCAAACGTAGGGAAAAAGTTATTTTCTGCCGTACACTTCATATAGACAATATTTTCAAACTGGTCGTTATCTTTATTGTATTCACCCGTTTGACCCATAATGACACTGCTGTCCACATAAACGGGATAGGATGGATCCTGAACTGCAATCGTGCTATCCTCACCAAACAGCATTTGTAGACGTCCGGTATCACACTTGGCGCCATCAGAAACAAACACTTCATCAGCATCAATTAAGGCATTGCTATACATCTTTTGGGCAATTTTTTCTCTTAGCTCAGTCATGCCCTGTTCATCACCATAACCAGAATAACCTTCTTCTGTGGCCATCTTATCTGCAGCATCTTTGAGCGCTTGAACAACGCTAGGTTGTAATGGTTCAGTGGTGTTGCCGATACCCAGACTAATAATATCTGCATCCGGGTTGTTTGCCATAAATTCATTTTTTCGGCGGTTAATTTCTGGAAAAAGATAACCTGCCTGTAATTTTGTAAAATTTTTATTTCTTTGTACCATTTTCTTTCCTAAATTAAATCAAAGTTATTTGAATGTTTGTAATTGATTAAAATCTAAAGTGACAAAATAATCATCTAATGTTTCGGCTCGTCGAATTTGTACAATGCTATTGTCTTCACGAAGTAACAGCTCAGAGGAGCGTAATTTGCCATTGTAATTAAATCCCATTGAATGACCATGAGCACCGGCATCATGAATGGCCAGGGTATCGCCTTCAGAGATTTCAGGCAGTTGCCGATCAATGGCAAATTTATCATTGTTTTCGCACAATGAGCCGGTAACATCATAACAATGAGTTGCGGCCTGTTCTTCTTTGCCCATCACGCTGATATGATGATAGGAACCATATAAGGCTGGACGCATTAAATTGGCCATCGTTGCATTGGTGCCGACATAATCCTTATATGTATATTTCATATGGATAACATCGGTGATCAGATAACCATAAGGTCCCGCAATAACCCGTCCGCACTCCATATAAATTTTTAATGGGTCAAGATCATTTGCGATAATTAAGCGCTGATATTCCTGCATCACCTGTTGAGCGACATAATCATAATCAACTGCTTCTTGATCCGGTAAATAAGGAACACCAATACCGCCGCCTAAATTAACAAATTCCAGCTTAATGCCGAGCTGCTCTTTAAGTTCTACGGCCAGTTCAAACAACATCGTGGCGGTTTCAACAAAAAAATCAGGATTTAATTCATTGGAGATAATCATGCTATGTAAAGCAAAGCGTTTTACACCTTTTTCCTGACATGATTTATAGCCTTCAAATAGTTGCTCACGGGTAAAGCCATATTTTGCTTCTTTGGGATCACCAATAATCGCATTACCTTCCCTTAATGGTCCGGGATTATAGCGAAAAGAAAGCAACTCAGGTAAACCACCATGAGACTCTAAAGTTTGTTCCAGATAGTCTATGTGGCGAATATCATCCAGATTAATAATTGCGCCTAATTCACGTGCTTTGATGTATTCATCCTGCTCCGTATCATTAGAAGTAAACATGATGTCTTCACCCAGAACGTCAATCTGTTCAGATAAAAGCAGTTCGGCAATTGATGAGCAGTCTGCCCCGAATCCTTCCTCTTTTAATATTTTCATAATAAAGGGATTAGGTGTTGCCTTAACCGCAAAATACTCTTTAAATCCGGGAAAAATGCTAAATGCCTGTTTAAATTTTCGTGCATGAGCCCGTAAACCTTTTTCATTATACAGATAAAAAGGTGTTGCATACGTTGTTTTAATTTCAGTCAATTGTTGTGCTGTAAAAGGTAAAGTTTTTTTCATTATGATCTTAACGTTGAGGGATTAAATAAAAATTGTTTAAAATTTCTTTACAACCGGCCAGCTTACTCTAAACAAATTATCAAGTCTAGCGATAAACAATATAGAGGAGGGGGAGAGAATTTTCCAGATAAGGTTCTGAAATACCGTAATATCTTTGCTACAGCTAAGCTGTAATAATCAGATAAATTTATTCCATCTCATCAACGAACTGTATAATTGCTCTGCGAATGGCTTCCTGCTTTTTGATATCGGTAATTATTTGCTTATTTTCATCCCGAATGATAAAAATATCCTCCACTTTTTCACCAAAGGTTGAGATTTTAGCGTTATCTAAATGGACACGACATTCAATTAAGGCCTGGCCTATATGAGATAACAGGGCGGGGCGGTTAGATGCTGAGACAGTCATGAGCGTCTGGTTATTTTCTTGATCTTCATCAAAATGTACGCTGGTTTTGTGAGAGAATTGTTTTTCAGTACGAGTGAGTCTTTGAGTCAGAGTCGGGAATACAAATTTCTCCTGTGACAGCTTCTCTTCAAGTGAAAACCTTATCATCTCAATACGCTCTTCATCTGTGAGTATAGAGCCGTCACCCTCAAGTACAAAATACGTATGATAGGTATAACCATTGGATGTTGTGACTGTTTTCGCTTCGGTGACATCAAGCATCAGTTGTGAAAGTGTTGCTGCAACCATGGCAAAGAGGTGATCGACTTCCAGAGTGTAAATAAATATTTCAGTGCCGCCGCGTTCTTTATGAGGTTTAATAAGAATAAGGGGGGTATTTGCAGCGAAATAATCTGAAGGCTGCATCTGTCCAGGATCCTGTTTTTGAATATCCAGAATGGCTTGCGTCTGCCAGACAATTTCTTCCACTTGAAATTTAAAGAAATATTCATTGGGCAACCATGCCCAAAGTTGTGTAATGCTTTCTTGTGAAGAATGATTATCGACTAATTTCCCCTGAGCAATTGTTTTGCAGTCTTTAATGCATTCATCCTGCTGCTGAGGATTTTCCAGACCTTTGTTTAAGGCAATTTTAGTGAAATTATAGAGTTGAGACAATAAAGAGTCTTTCCAGCTATTCCATACTTTAGGACTGGTTGCCCGAATATCTGACACGGTAAGCATATAGAGATAATCCAGATACTGACTCTCACCAATGAGTAAGGCAAACTCATTGATAACAGCAGGATCATTAATATCTTTACGTTGTGCGGTCATCGACATGACTAAATGATTGCGTACTAACCAGCTGACAAGGCGGGTATCTCTGAGATTTAAATCATGTAATTGACAAAATTGCTCGGCATCAATGGCACCTAACTCCTCATGACAGCCACCTCGGCCTTTACCAATATCATGAAATAATGCGGCCAGAAATAAAAGTTCCGGCTTGGGTAGATAATGAGCGATTTTACTGGCCAAAGGTAATTCATCTACATGCTCCGGGACAAATAGACGACGTGCATTACGAAGTACTTTTAAGGTATGTTCATCAACGGTATAGGCATGATACAAATCATGCTGCATCTGCCCGACAATTTGCTTAAATACAGGGATGTAGGCAGCCAGAACACCATAACGATTCATACGTCTCATTTCATGGGTAATACCAAAGGGCTGGCGTATAATTTCCATAAACAGGGTACGACAGCGCAGATCTTTACGGAAACTGTCATCAATTAAATAACCATGTGCCCGGATCAGGCGAATGGTGCTTCTCCGAACACCTTTAAGTTCAGGATCCTGGCATAGCAGGAGAAATATTTCTAATAGGGCAAAGGGATAGTTTTTAAAAACATTTTGATTGGCGGCGGCTATGTAGCCTTTATAGTTAATGAATTGGCGATTAATTTTTACGGGTTTGGCATCGCTATCACTGAAAATAATGACTTCCTGAAAATATTGTAATAACATTTCATTGAGACGTTCTAACTCCATGACATTCTGATAATAATCTGCCATAAAACTTTCAACTGCTAATTTTCCTTCACAGTCGGTATAGGCAAATTGTTGTGCTAATTTTCTTTGGTAATCAAATAACAAACGCTCTTCATGACGATTACATAAAACGTGTAATGCGAAGCGGATTTTCCAGAGAAAATTTTGCCCATGTTCTAATTGTTCATATTCCTTAGGCGTTAAAAAATTATGCCCGACCAGATCTTTTAAACTTTCAACGCCAAAGTGTCGTTTGGCAACCCAGTCGATGATCTGTATATCACGTAAGCCGCCGGGGCCTTCCTTGATATTGGGCTCCAGATTGTATGCTGTTTCATTGAATTTAAGATAGCGTTTATTTTTTTCCCGAATTTTAGCGGCAGTAAAATCCTTAGTGGGCCAGATATTTTCAGGACTTAACTGCCAGGAAAGTTGTTCATAAAGTGTTTTATCGCCAGTGATCAGGCGTGACTCCATGAGATTGCTGATAATGGTAATGTCATTTTCAGCTTCTTTTATACATTCATCGACTGTACGCACGCTATGGCCAATTTCCAGACCAATATCCCAGAGCAGGGCAATAAAAAATTGCAGATTATCAACAAATTCTTTGTTTGCAGCAGATTCATCTTCCAGATCATGTTCTGCATCATGTAATAAGAGTAAATCCAGATCACTATAAGGATGCAGCTCACCCCGGCCATAACCACCAACAGCTAATAGTGCTGCATTTTTACCCAGATTATAATAAGACCAAGCCATGCTTAATATCATATCAATGGCCTGTGAACGTTCCTTGATCAGATGAACAATATTTTGTTTATTGTGAAATTGCTCTATCTGTTTTTCATAGATTGCTTTAACGGCATTTTTTAATGGCAACAAGGGTCTTTTGCACTCAGTTAGGTCTGTTTGAAGTGCGCTGAAATCAAATAATAGTTCTAAAGGAGGTGGAATAACTAATTGCATTAGACGTCTAAATCCTTTTATTTTTAGCGTTCTTCATCACGAAGCGTTAATATTTCATAGGCATCAGCAGTGACCAGAAGAGTATGTTCCCACTGAGCGGATAAGCTGCGATCTTTGGTAACCACAGTCCACTTATCAGGTAAGAGTCGAATTTGACGTCTGCCGGTATTGATCATGGGCTCAATGGTAAAGGTCATACCTTCTTCAAGTATTTCTTTAGTGCCGGGTTTACCATAATGCAGCACCTGAGGAGCTTCATGAAAGTTAACGCCAATACCATGACCGCAATATTCTCTAACCACTGAAAAATCATTCTGTTCGGCATGTTTAGCAATGGCATGACCAATATCTCCCAGATGAATACCCGGTTTTATCATTTCTATACCGGTAAACAGACATTCGTGACTGATGCGACACAGGCGTTCAGCTAATATTGAGGGTTTACCAACAAGAAACATTTTACTGGTATCACCATGATAGCCGTCCTTAATCACGGTAATATCCACATTAATAATATCACCGCTTTTGAGTTTTTTTTCACTGGGGATACCATGACAGATTTGATTATTAACAGAAGTACAGATTGATTTGGGAAAGCCATGATAATTAAGCGGTGCCGGGATTGCCTGCTGCTCATTCACAATATAATCATGACATATTTTATCAAGCTCATCAGTACTGATATCCGTCTTAAGATGAGGCTCAATTATTTGCAGTACTTCAGCGGCAAGCTTACCGGCAATACGCATTTTTTTAATTTCTTCAGGTGTTTTTATAGTAATGCTCATGAGCCATGCTCTCTTGATAGTTAGTAAGTTAATCGTTATGGATAATGTGGATCTGAAAGTGTATAAAAAGATTAAGTCGAATATTATACCTTTTTAAGCATGAAATTAATCAATATTTTTTATGACTGTTTTAAACCTAAATTAAGTAACCAGAGGCTCAACATGGCTATTTATAAAATAGCCATGTAATAGCTACAAAAGATTGTTGTTTTTGTCGTTTTATGGAATAATATGCACGCCTTGTTACACGTAAGTCTTAGCAGGGTGTTTTACTACTCCGACCCTATATCGACACGTAAATCTGGGTGCCTGGACATTATTTAGATGCATTGGTTTAAACCATGAATGCCTTAATCTTAATCTTAATAATGAAAAATCAGGTTGGTTTATGGGATATATGGAAGATTTAACCCTTATATATTAAGGAAATATATCATGGCAAAAGTCACAATGCGTCAAATGCTTGAAGCAGGCGTTCATTTCGGTCACCAGACCCGTTATTGGAACCCGAAAATGGGTCAATATATCTTTGGCGATCGTAACAAAATTCATATAATCAACTTAGAAAGCACTTTACCAATGTTCAACGATGCGATGAATTTTGTTGGTCAGATTGCGGCTAAGCGCGGCAAAATTTTATTCGTTGGTACTAAACGTGCAGCGGGTAAATCTATTAAGGAGCAGGCATTGCGTTGCGGTATGCCTTATGTTAATCATCGCTGGTTAGGTGGTATGCTGACTAACTTTAAAACAGTTAAGCAGTCCATTAAACGCCTTAAGTATTTAGAAAAAGCATCTGAAGATGGTACTTTTGATACACTGACTAAAAAAGAAGCGCTAATGAATTCCCGTGAAATGGAAAAATTAGAAAAAAGTCTGGGTGGAATCAAAGACATGAACTCATTGCCTTCAGCAGTATTTATTGTTGATGTAGGCCATGAAAAAATTGCTGTACTAGAAGCGAACAAGCTTGGTATTCCAGTAATTGGCGTAGTTGATACAAACAATAAAGCAGATGGTATTGATTATATCATTCCTGGTAATGATGATGCGATTCGTGCAATCAACCTGTATGTTGAAACAGCAGCAGAATCGGTACTAGATGCAAAAGCAGCTAATATACAAGCTGCTGCATCAGAAGAGTTTGTTGAAGTTGATGGTTCAGATAAATCATCTGAAGCTGCTGCCTCTTAATCTTTATTTTAAGATGCGCTAAACAAACGCTAAAAAATCAGAAAGAATAAAATTCCCGGGCAAGACTGGCAACTAATAAAGTGCTGGAACTGCCCGGTTTTGAATTATACGAGGAAAAAAAAATGGCAATTATCGCCGCTTTGGTTAAAGAATTACGTGACCGCACAGGTGCAGGCATGATGGAATGCAAAAAATCACTGGTTGAAACTGATGGTGATATTGAAGCAGCAGTTGAACTGATGCGTAAAACCGGTTTAGCAAAAGCTGATAAAAAAGCCGGCCGTATTGCAACTGAAGGTAAAGTGGTTGTTGAATTCAGTGATGATGCTAAAAAAGGTGTTATGCTGGAAGTCAACTGTGAAACTGACTTTGTTGCTATGGGTGATGAGTTTGGTAACTTCGCCAGTGCTGTTGCAATACGAATTTTAAGTGATGCACCTGCTGATGTTGAAGCTTTATTAGCAATCCCTTTAGAAGAAGGTTCTGACGATATTAATACCGTTTTGAAAACTATGATAGTAAAAATCGGCGAAAATATGTCAGTGCGTCGTTTTGCCACCTTTGAAACAGAAGGTCAGTTAGGTGCTTATTTGCACGGCACTAAAATTGCTGTTGTTGTCGATATGCAAGGTGGCAACGCAGAACTGATTAAAAATGTTGCTATGCACGTTGCTGCAAGTAATCCTAAAGGTCTTGATGAGTCTTCTCTTGATCAGGCTGAACTTGCTAAAGAGAAAGAAATTGCTGCAGCTGAAGCCGCTAATAGCGGTAAACCAGAAAACATTATCGAAAAGATTGTTGAAGGTAAGATCAGGCGCTTCATTAAAGACAATACTTTAATGGGTCAGGCATTTGTTAAAGATCCTGATATTACCGTTGAAAAACTGGTCAAAGATGCTGGTGCGGCTGTTTTAGGCTTTACCCGCCTGGAAGTTGGCGAAGGTATGGAGAAGAAGTCAGAAGATTTTGCTGCTGAAGTAATGGCCCAAATTGGCGGTTAACGTCAGTACTGATAAGTGTTAAACCATTATGTTATTTACAAATAACATAATGGGATTTATTGAGTAAATTTATAGCCAATCAAGATCAAGGAGCAGTCTGTGAGTGAAAAATATCAAAGAGTCTTATTAAAACTCAGCGGTGAGGTATTAATGGGAGAGCAAAATTTTGGTATTGATCCACAGGTGCTGACTTATGTTTCTCAAGAAGTAAAAAGTTTGATTGAGCAGGGTATCCAGGTGGGTATTGTGATTGGTGGTGGTAACATTTTTCGTGGTGTCGGTCTGGCGGCTTCGGGCATGGATAGAGTTTCCGGAGATCATATGGGTATGCTGGCGACAGTCATTAACTCCCTGGCTCTGCAGGATGCACTGGAAAAATCGGGTGTACCTGCCAGAGTGATGTCAGCACTACCTATTCATCAAGTGTGTGAAGATTATATTCGCCGTAGAGCCATTCGCCATCTTGAAAAGGGCCGGGTTGCTATTTTTGCTGCGGGTACAGGAAATCCTTTTTTTACTACGGATTCAGCAGCAAGTTTACGCAGTATTGAAATAGAAGCGGATGTGGTTATCAAGGCAACTAAGGTTGATGGTGTCTACTCCGCTGATCCTGTTAAAGATCCTGATGCGACACTTTATCATAATTTAACTTATGATGAGGTTTTAGATAAAAAATTAAATCTCATGGACGCGACTGCAATTGTCTTATGCCGTGACCATAAAATGCCGATACGGGTTTATAATATGACCAAAGAAGGCGCACTCAATAAAGTAATTAATGGTGACCAGGAAGGTACACTAGTCGAATAATTCTTATTTTCCAGTATTTCAATACCCGGATAAATGAATTAACACCTATACAACCAGCTTGTTTAAGTGCTGTCAGGAGAAAAATTATGATTAACGAAATTCAAAGTGATGCCAGGACCCGTATGGGAAAGAGCATTGACTCACTCAAACAGGATTTAATGAAAGTTAGGACCGGACGTGCACACACCAGTCTGCTTGATAGTATCAGCGTTGATTATTATGGTAATCCAACACCCTTAAATCAAGTTGCTAATATTTCAGTTCTTGACGCCAGAACTTTATCTGTTCAGGTTTGGGAAAAGCAAATGACACCTGTAGTCGAAAAGGCCATTTTGATTTCTGATTTAGGATTAAATCCTGCCACAAGTGGTGAATTAATTCGTATTCCTCTCCCTCCTCTGACAGAAGAAACCCGCAAAAATCTAATCAAAGTCGTCCGTGGTGAAGGTGAAAGTGCTAAAGTTGCCATACGAAATATTCGCAGAGATGCCAATGGATCTTTAAAAGAGCTGGAAAAAAACAAAGAAATCTCAGAGGATGATGAACGTAGTGGTCAGGAAGCCATTCAAAAATTAACCGACAGCCATGTAAAAGAACTGGATCAGCTTTTAGCAGTTAAAGAAAAAGATTTAATGGAAATCTAAAAATGCCTGCGGATAACCCGACTCGTGCTAAAGGAAATGCCTTAAAACATGTTTGTATTATTATGGATGGTAATGGACGTTGGGCTAAAAAACGTTTTCTGCCGCGTTTCGCCGGACATAAAGCGGGTTTAAGTACGGTACGAAAAATTGTCAGCAGCTGTGTTGAACAAGATTTGGAAGTGTTGACGATCTTTGCTTTTAGTAGTGAAAACTGGCGTAGACCAGAAAAAGAAGTCGCTTTATTAATGGAGTTATTTGCCACTGCGTTGACTCGAGAGGTGAAGAAGCTTCATGAAAATAATATCCAATTGCGTATTATTGGTGATCTGGATGCTTTTTCAGATAAGATAAGAGTGCTTATAGATAAAGCGCTGGCATTAACCGCAGATAATGATGGCTTGATCCTTAATGTGGCTGCAAACTATGGTGGTCGCTGGGATATTTTGCAGGCGACTCAACAGGTGGCACGTAAAGTTGAGGAGGGTCTGTTAGTCGTAGATGATATTAATGAAGCTATTATTGAAGACCATTTATCTTTGAGGGGACTGCCTGAACCTGATTTGTTTATACGTACCGGCGGTGAAAAAAGAATCAGCAATTTTATTTTATGGCAGCTGGCCTATTGTGAATTCTATTTTACCGATGTTTTATGGCCGCATTTCAATAAAAAAATATTCCTGGAAGCGATTGATTCTTTTTATGCCAGGCAAAGACGTTTTGGTCGCACTGGTGATCAACTTAAGGAAGAATAAGCCCAAGATGTTAAAATTAAGAGTCATTACTGCTTTAGTTCTTTTTCCCCTTGCCGTATACGGCATTTTATTCCTGTCAAATAGTTCCTTTGCTGCATTTGTTGGCTTTATCATTTTGTTAGGAGCCTATGAATGGGCTGGCTTTGCTAAATTTCCATCAATGCTGTCAAAGTTAGCTTATGTCGTTATTATCGGCACCATTATATTTTTCCTCTGGTTAGTTAATTTTATATTATCATCAAGTCTGATGAATGGATTTGCCGTTGGTTTTTGGTTGTTTGCTCTTGTTTTGCTATCTGGATTTCCCGATAATGTCAAATTTTGGCAGAAAAGAAATGCGGTTATTGCCATAATAGGCACTTTTTTGTTGGTTTTAACCTGGTATGCTCTCATTTCAATTCACGCAATTGAAGCACTGGAATTTGCCCAGACAACGATCAGAGGACCGTATCTGGTTTTTTCCGTCATGATGTTAGTCTGGATTGCTGATACAGGCGCTTATTTTTCGGGAAAACGCTTTGGAAAAAACAAACTTGCACCAACGATCAGTCCAGGTAAGTCAAGAGAAGGCGTATATGGTGGTCTGATTCTAGCAATTCTAATCGTCAGCTTATTCACTTTCTGGCATGGCGGAGGTGTTCAGGATTATCTTCGTATCATTAGTATTAGTGTCTTGACCGTTATTTTTTCAGTCATAGGTGATTTGCTGGAAAGCATGTTTAAGCGTCAGGCTAATATTAAAGACAGCAGTAATTTATTGCCCGGACATGGCGGCATACTGGATAGAATTGATACTGTTACCGCTGCAGGGCCGGTATTTTATATTGTCCTTTCATGGATGTATCAATTGAATTAAGTGATTATACCCATGACCTATGAAAATGCTTGATTTTCATAGAGAAAAAGATCAAAATTATCTAATGACGCAAATTACTCTCACAGCCCATGAAAAATCAGCTCTAGAAATGCAACATAAGTATTCTAGAAATGGAAAAGAACGAGATAGAATC
>JAIVER010000017.1 GCA_023864145.1 Thiohalomonas sp.
TTACCGAGCATTGGAAAATCATTAGATTCTCGAATTAATGATAATTTCCAAGTGTTCGATCCTGCATTTTCAAGTTGATTGGGTATAAACTAACAATGTTCTTACCCAGGTTGAAACTATTTATTAACTATAGCTTATTTTTGGACTTTCACAGTGAAAGATATTAGTAAAATCAGAAATATCGCCATCATCGCGCACGTTGACCATGGCAAAACCACGCTCGTTGATGAGCTGCTGAAACAATCCGGTACTTTTGATGACCGTCAGGAATTAACTGAACGGATGATGGATTCTAACGATCTGGAAAAAGAACGCGGCATCACGATTTTATCCAAAAATACAGCTATTGAGTGGAATGACTACCATATTAATATTGTAGATACACCGGGACACGCTGATTTTGGTGGTGAAGTTGAGCGGGTACTGTCTATGGTAGACTGTGTTTGTCTATTAGTTGACGCAGTTGAAGGCCCTATGCCACAAACCCGTTTTGTGACACAAAAAGCATTTGAATTAGGCTTAAATCCCATTGTTGTGGTCAATAAAATTGATCGTGACGGCGGTCGTCCTGACTGGGTAATTGACCAGACTTTTGATCTGTTTGACCGTTTGGGCGGCAATGATGAGCAGCTTGATTTCCCCATCGTATATGCCTCAGCTATTAATGGTTATGCCTCACTTGAAGATGATGTACGTGAAGGCGATATGACACCTTTATTTCAAACCATAGTTGATAAAGTCTCACCACCGGATGTCGATATTAATGCACCATTTCAGATGCAGGTTATTAGCCTGGACTATAATAGCTATATAGGAGTTATTGGTATTGGCCGTATCAAGCAGGGTATCATTAAAGCCAATACACCGGTGGTCATGATTGATCATGAGGGTAAAGAACGTAAAGGCCGTATGTTGAAGCTGTTTGGTTTCAAAGGACTGGAAAGAATTGAAGTAAAAGAAGCTCAGGCGGGTGATATTATTGCATTTTGTGGTATTGACGGTCTTAATATCTCAGATACCCTATGTGATCCTGATTCAGTGGAAGGATTGCCTGCATTGAAAGTTGATGAACCAACGGTCACCATGACCTTTCAGGTAAACAACTCACCTTTTGCCGGACGTGAAGGCAAATTTGTCACCTCTCGCCAGATTAAAGATCGATTAGAAAAAGAACTGCTGCATAATGTAGCCCTTCGAGTTGAACAGACAGAAGATCCTGACAAGTTTAAAGTTTCCGGTCGTGGTGAACTGCATCTGGGTATTCTGATTGAAAATATGCGCCGTGAAGGTTTTGAGCTGGGTGTTTCCAGACCAGAAGTAATCACCAAAGAAATTGATGGTGTTATGAGCGAACCATTTGAAGAAGTGATGCTGGATGTGGAAGAGCAGCATCAGGGCGCCATCATGAAAAAAATGGGTGAAGTTAAGGGAGAACTGACCAATATGCTTCCTGAGGGTAAAGGCCGGGTAAGACTGGAATATATTGTCCCATCAAGGGGATTGATTGCTTTTCAGACTGAATTTATGACACAAACATCGGGCAGCGCCTTGTTTTATCATAACTATTCTCATTATGGCCCTATGATTGCGGGTGATTTTGCTAAACGTGACAAAGGTGTTCTGATCAGTAATGCTCAGGGGGCTTCCGTTGCTTTTGGTTTGTTTAATCTGCAGGAGCGTGGTCGTCTCTTTATTGGTAGTGGTGTTGATATCTATGAAGGTATGATTATTGGTATTCATTCACGCAGTAATGACCTGGTGGTTAACGCATTAAAAGCCAAGCAATTAACCAATGTACGTGCCTCTGGAACAGATGAAGCAGTGACTTTGACAACACCTATTAAGATGCCTCTGGAGCAGGCTCTGGAATTCATTGATGAAGATGAATTAGTTGAAGTGACGCCAGAAAGTGTGCGAATTCGTAAGCGTTTATTGACTGAAAATGCACGTAAACGTGCATCACGTCCGAAAAAAGCATAATTCTGCTAATGGCTTACGTTTTATTGTTAAATTGTAAGCCATTGATTGTAACCTGTAAATTTCTCTCCTTAATAGAGCTCTTTAGAAACATAACTCTTTTTTCTGTTTCTTCGGTAAATACTCATTGCGTATTATTAAAAAAGCATCTACTCTAAGAACATAATAAAACAAAGAGTTTACCGGAGAAAACTTATGAAAAACCTGAAAAATACACTTATTCTGTCTTTAGCATTCTTCTTTTTAATAATAGGAACTGTTTCCCAGGCAGAAAATGCCAAAGAATATGCCGATCATATTGTTTATTACAATGCCTTTCTTACTGATTCACTACCTCCTCAGATGACCAAACAATATGCTCTGAAGCGTAGTAAAAATTACGCCATGATCAATATTTCAGTGATGGAAAAAGGTGCTGCCGTACCAACAGGGGTCAAATCTCAAGTGACTGGCCAATTAAAAAATCTAATGGGCCAGACCAGAGCACTGGAGTTTAGAGAAATTAAAGAAGGGCAGGCTGTTTATTATATTGCCCAAATTGGTGTGCAGAGCAAAGAAGTGGTCAATTTTTCTATTGATATAAAACCAGAAAGCAGTAAAGAAAAATATGAAATTAAATTCAGTAAAAAATTCTAAGCCTGCATACGTATACTGAGATTAAACAGAGAAAAGATACCGAATGCAATAATGATCCCGCCAGCTAAACCCCTTACCCAGTTTTTTCGAATAAAACTGGACAGGCTGGTGGCAAACACGCCCATTGTCAGCAATAAAGGCAAGGTGCCTAAACCAAAGCTGAGCATTAATAAGCCTCCCTCAATTGCATTGCCTGTAGAGATAGCCCAGATTAAGATGGTATAGACTAAACCGCAAGGTAGCCAACCCCATAATGTGCCTAAAATAAATGTCTGAGATGGTGATTTAACTGGAATAAACTGACGACTGATAGGCTCAATTCGCTTCCAGATCATGCCGCCGGCTTTTTCTATCGCTCGTAAGCCGAACCACCAGCCGCCAATATATAAACCCAAGGCAATCATAAAGACGGCGGCAAATATTTGTAAAATGAATTGTAAATTATTTAAAATTGGCAAATTAGAGGCCAGCATGCTGATGCCGCCAACGAGTAGTCCCGCTATAGTATAGCTGAATAAGCGCCCGCCATTATAAGCCAGAATATAGGGAAATAGATTTTTTGAAGATTTAGTCGAAGCCGCATGTTTGCCTGGAGAGTTGGCAGGGATAGCTTCATTATCCTGCTTGATGCCGAATGTCAAAGCGCCGACAATGCCGCCGCACATACCCAGACAATGAATACCACCGAATAAACCGGCAAAAAAAGCAGTAACATAGGAGATTTCAACTGGCATACAAGGTACTCATAAGATATTCCTGTCGGGGTAATAGTTAAAGATCTCTATTGTAAGTCATAAGTAAAGGGGCGTGATCGGAAAAACGCTGATCTTTATAAATTGAGGCAGATTCTAATAAGGGAACAAGTGACGGAGAAATGACCTGATAATCAATGCGCCATCCGGTATTATTTGCCCATGCCTGTCCACGATTTGACCACCAGGTATATTGCTCAGCTTCTTTATTAAGCACACGAAAGCCATCGCATAGTCCTATTTCATCACCAAAAAGCCTATCTAACCAGGCACGTTCTTCGGCTAAACAACCGGAACGTTTTTTATTACCATTAAAGTTTTTAATATCAATTCTTTTATGCACAATATTCCAGTCACCGCAAACAATGTACTGGCGTTCGCTTTGAGCCATTTTTTTAAGTATGGGTGTTAATTGCTCCAGAAATTCCATTTTTAATAATTGGCGCTCATCCTGGGAAGATCCGGAAGGCAAATAAAGTGAAGCAATGCTTAAATCACCAAAGTCTGCCTGAATATAACGTCCTTCCGTATCGGCAACGTCCCAACCCAGGCCGGAGGTAATAAAATCAGGCTCTTTTTTTGAATAAATAGCCGTACCGCTATAGCCTTTTTTCTGCGCATCAAAGAAATACTTAAAATAGCCGGCAGGGGAAAAAACAGGGGCATCTAACTGATCAAGCTGCGCTTTAGTTTCTTGAATACAAACCACATCAGGAGATTCTTTGAGCATCCATTCAAAAAAACCTTTTTTTACAGCAGCACGTATACCATTTAGATTAGCAGAAATGATTTTCATAATACCCTTTATTGCCGTCTTTTGCTGGTAAATCGGCTTTGTAATTCTTGTTCGCAACGCAAAAATCGCTATTATAACTGAATCTGAGGTATAATTCATTCACTCTTAGAATCGTTTATAAGAATTTCCTTAAATAAATTTTAACTACTGGCTCAATAGTAGTAATTTTGAAACTGTTTTAGAAAAAAAGGTAAAAAAATGCAAGATTATCAACGTGCCTTTATTGAATTTGCCATCAACAAAGGAGTGCTTCGTTTTGGTGAGTTTACCCTGAAATCCGGGCGCATCAGCCCTTATTTTTTTAATAGCGGTTTATTTGATACAGGAGGCTCTTTAGCGAAACTAGGGCGTTTTTATGCCAGTGCATTAATAGCCAGTGAAATTGAATTTGATATGCTGTTTGGCCCGGCTTACAAAGGTATTCCTCTGGCTTCAACCTGTTCGATTGCTCTGGCAGATGAGCATGGACGAGACTTGCCTTATAGTTTTAATCGCAAAGAAGCTAAAGATCATGGAGAAGGGGGTACGATTGTCGGCTCTGCACTGAAAAATAAAGTGATGATTATTGATGATGTCATTTCTGCCGGTACCTCGGTTCGCGAATCCATTGAGCTGATTAATCAGGGAGGGGCAACTTTAGCGGGTGTGGTTATTGCCCTTGATCGTCAGGAATTAGGTAAGGGTGATGTTTCGGCAATTGCTGAAATTGAAAAAAATTACGCTATGCCTGTCACCAGCATTATTAAACTGGAACATCTGATTTCATTCCTGCAGGGCAACACTGAGCTGGCACAATATTATGACAAAATTCAGGCTTATCGTGATCGCTATGGTGCTTAGGGCCTTGGAAATAATAAATTTTCCAAGTTTTACGTCGCTATTTTATTCAGATTCAAGGCGTGATAAAGGGCGCATAGTTAGCCTACGCAACCTTTATCACGACACAGAAGCTGGATAAAAGGGCAATTAAAACTGGAGCATTTATTATTTCCAAGGCCCTTAAACTTGGAATAATGATAATAATTACTCAATACCAACCAGATCGATTATAGCTCCTTGTGCATCAAGCACTAATCTGGCTTTTTGATATTTGTGGTTAAAGACCTTTTTTCGTAAGCCCTGTAAGGTATGATAGGGCATCGCCTTAATTAATTAATTGATTGACCAGCCACAGGGGTAAATTACCACCAGGATTGGTATGATGCGTCCAGGTGACTCTGGTGATGTTATGTGCAACTGGCTTTAATAAATATTCTCCATGAGAGTGCTCAACTCTCATAAGTGATGATTTTGAGATAAGAGAACATGCTTTTCATTTTGTTGGCAAAATTCGGGAATAGCCTCCATTTGAATGCGAACCTCACCTGTTTGAGGGGAACGGGAAATCCTGGAATGAAAAATAAATTCACGATTGTGAGCCGGAAATGCTAATTGATGAACTTGATAATAATAACTTTCTGAAAATGATTTTCTAAAAAGTAATAGTGGATTTTTACAGCGGTGAACCCAGTCAGTACCGGCGTCAACATCCACAATAACGGCGGGTAGGCTATCCACAGAAGAATTAATATGGATTATGCCCTTAAACGATTTAATATCGTCAGCCCAGAATTCTTTTAAATAAACCTGAATGCCGTCCTCATCCCTGAGCATTTCCCAGTCATATTGTGAGCTTGCAAATGTTTCAAATGTGAACAGAAACATGATAAGCAATAACATTAATTTGAATTTTGTTCTCATCAGAACACCCTGAAATCACTGGGCACAATGAAATTTACGTTTTCTAATTATTCGCTTATATTATAAAAAAAGGAATAGTTTTGTCATTGACAGGTATCAGAGAAACTGCTTATTTATGGAATTTAAGCGAATAGTTTCCCTTATTTAAATAAAAATTAGTAATAAAACATTATTTTTGTTGATGTTTAGCCATAAAATCACTAAAATCGCAGGTAATTTTCTATGCATCTCAGCATCCGGCCAGAATTTTATAGCAATATCTGTGTCTGCTGAAGCTATTTTTCCGTCTGTTTTTAAAGATTTTAAACACCAATGAAATAACTTGGTGCCGATATTTTTTTCGCTATCAGAAAGTGAAACAAAAGCACGTTTTATATCAATTAACCAGAGTTTAAGCAGAGTAATATTATGGCTGATTTAAGCAAGTACCGTAACATAGGCATCTTCGCACACGTTGATGCTGGTAAGACCACCACTACCGAGCGTATTTTGAACCTAACGGGTAAAACCCACAAGATTGGTGAAGTACATGATGGTGAAGCAACCACCGACTTTATGGAACAAGAGCAGGAACGTGGTATCACCATTCAGTCTGCTGCGACTTCATGTGAGTGGGATGGCCATCGTATGAACATTATTGACACACCGGGACACGTTGACTTCACCATTGAAGTTTATCGTTCTTTAAAAGTGCTTGATGGCGGTGTCGGTGTATTCTGTGCTTCTGGTGGTGTTGAACCTCAGTCAGAAACAAACTGGCGTTATGCAAATGAATCTGGTGTTGCTCGTGTAATCTTTGTTAACAAACTGGACCGTATAGGTGGAGACTTCTACCGTGTGCTCGATCAGGTTGAGAACGTATTACAAGCTAACCCTTTAGTCATGGTCTTACCAATCGGTATAGAAGATGAGTTCACCGGTGTTGTTGATCTGCTGACTCGTAAAGCATGGGTGTGGGATGGTTCAGATGATCCAAGGAACTATAAGATAGAAGACGTTCCTGCGGATATGGTCGATAAAGTTGAAGAGTACCGTGAGCAATTAATCGAAAGTGCTCTAGAGCAGGATGATGACCTGATGGAAGCGTATCTAGAAGGTGAAGAGCCTGCTATTGATGACATCAAGCGTTGTATTCGTAAGGGTACTATTGCACTTGACTTTTTCCCGACTTATTGTGGTTCTGCTTTTAAGAATAAGGGTATTCAATTAGTATTGGATGCGGTTGTTGATTATCTGCCTAATCCGATGGAAGTCGCTCCTCAGCCAGAAGTTGATCTGGAAGGTAATGAAACGGGTGAATATGCGATTGTTGATGAAGACAGACTTGTTCGTGCTTTAGCATTCAAAATTATGGATGACCGTTTTGGCGCCCTGACCTTTATTCGTATGTACTCAGGTCGGGTTGATAAAGGCATGAGCTTATTAAATACCTTCACTGGTAAAAAGGAACGTATTGGTCGTATTGTTGAAATGCATGCCGACTCTCGTGAAGAATTAGATTCTTGTGTAGCGGGCGATATTGTTGCTTTTGTTGGTTTGAAGAACACTCAAACGGGTCATACTTTATGTGATCCTAAAAATCCTGCAACTTTAGAGCCAATGGTTTTCCCTGATCCCGTTATTTCAATTGCCATTAGTCCTAATGACAAGGGGGGCTCTGAAAAAATGGGCATCGCGCTGAATAAAATGGTTAAAGAAGATCCTTCTTTCCATGTTGAGACCGATGAAGAAAGTGGTGAAACCATTCTTAAAGGAATGGGCGAATTACATCTGGATATTAAGATTGATATCCTTAAACGTACCCATGGTGTTGATGTGACAGTTGGTAAACCGCAGGTTGCTTACCGTGAGTCTATTACACAATTAATTGAAGAGAGCTACACACATAAGAAACAGTCTGGTGGTTCAGGTCAGTTTGGTAAGATTGATTATATTATCGAGCCAGGTGAGCCAAACAGCGGTTATACCTTTGAATCTAAAGTTACTGGTGGTAACGTCCCAAGCGAATACTGGGGTGCTATCGATAAGGCTTTCGGACGTATGATGGCCGAAGGTGTTCTGGCTGGATTCCCGGTTGTTGACGTATTTGTTACCTTACTGGATGGTTCATATCACGCAGTGGATTCATCAGCAATGGCATTCGAATTAGCAGCTTATGGTGCTTATCGTCAGTCTATGAAAAAAGCCGGTCCTCAATTACTTGAGCCTATCATGAAAGTAGACGTATTTACTCCGGAAGCTCATGTTGGTGATTGTATTGGTGACTTGAATCGTCGTCGCGGCATGATTAAAGATCAGGAATCTACGCCAACAGGTACTCGTATTAAAGCCGAAGCGCCTTTGAGTGAGATGTTTGGTTATATTGGTGATCTGCGTACTATGACTTCTGGTCGTGGTCAGTTCTCAATGGAGTTTTCACACTATAGCGCATGTCCTAAGAACGTTGCTGAAGTCGTGATTAAAGAAACTTTAGAGCGTAAAGAAAAACAGAAGAAATAAGTATTACTCTCTCACTCTTTCGTGAGCATAAGTTTAAAGAAAAGTTCTTAGCTTCTAAAGAAGTGTACTAAGAAAAAGGCCAGTGATTTTTAATTAAGTCACTGGCTTTTTTTGATCTTTTGTAACTATTTAAATAATTAAGAGTCTAATATGCAATGTCGTAATGGTTGCGGTGCTTGTTCTATTAGAGCTTCAATTGCTACAGCAATTCCCGGAATGCCTGATGGTAAACCTGCGGGTGAACGCTATATTCAACTGGATAATAATAATTCCTGTAAAATCTTTGCTCAGCCGGAACGACCAGAAGTCTGCATCATGTTTCTGGCCAGTGAAGAATTTTGTGGTGACTCAAATGAATATGCGCTGCAGCGCATCAGACAATTAGAACAAGAAATGTGCCCATAAACCTTCACCTGAAAAAATTATAAACTTCTGCTCAATAAACCATTATAATGCTTATCAATTAAATCTCAATCACCGGGATAATGATTTCTAAGAAATAAATTTCTAATAAATCCTAAAAGGCCAGTAAAAAAACGTGGAAAAGCAAGAAACACAAGATATCGACGATCCAAAAAAAGCATCACAGGATGAATTAAATGATGAACCCATTTTTCAGCATCAATTAGCTGGAAAATCAATTAGCGTTCTCGGCACTGCACATGTATCCAAAGCCAGTGCTGACAAAGTAAAAGAATTATTAGCCACAGGACAATATGATGGTGTTGCTATCGAGCTTTGTCCCAGCCGCTACAATAGTATGATCGATCCTGATAGTCTGGCGAAAATGGATTTGTTTCAGGTGTTTAAAGAAGGTAAGGCCTCAATGGTCATTGCTTCACTAGCACTGGGTGCGTATCAGCAAAAAATGGCTGAAGAATTTGGTATTGAGCCGGGTGCTGAAATGCGTATGGCCATTGATCAGGCCAAAGATATGGATAGTGAAATTCATCTGATTGATCGTGAAGTCGGCACTACCTTAAAACGAGTTTATAATAACGTACCCTGGTGGAAAAAAATGGGTATAGTCGGCGGTTTACTGGGCAGTGTTGTGTCCAATGAAAAAGTGTCAGAAGATGAAATTGAGCGTCTTAAAGATGGTGATATCCTGGAAACCACATTTTCTCAATTTGCCGAAGAAGCCAAAGAGCTTTTTGGCCCGTTAATAGACGAACGTGATCAATATATGGCTGCTCGTCTGGAACAAATTGTTACCAGCTCTGATAATCAATCCATTCTGGCCGTTGTTGGTGCCGCTCATCTCAAAGGTATTGAATATTATCTGGCAAAAGATGAGAAAATCACTACACCTGAAGAATTGCACAGCAGTGCTCAGGAAACCATTGACAGGCTTGACACTTTGCCTAAAAAGAGTCGCTGGCCAAAAGTTATTCCCTGGTTAATTGTTGCCATCTTGTTAGTGGGCTTTGGTATTGGTTTTAACAAAAGCACTGATCTGGGTATACAATTAATTATCTACTGGGTACTCATTAACGGCTCATTGTCGGCATTGGGTGCTGCTATAGCAAAAGGACATCCGCTAACCGTCATAGCTGCTTTTTTTGCCGCACCACTGACCTCATTGAACCCAACCATAGGTGCCGGTATGGTGACCGCCGGTATTGAGCTTTATTTGAGAAAACCCAATGTCGGTGATTTTAGTGCCTTAAGAAAAGATACCACACATGTTTCCGGCTGGTGGAAAAATAAAGTGGCCAGAACCTTATTAGTCTTTTTCTTCTCCACCATAGGTTCAGCAATAGGCACCTATGTCGCAGGCTTTAAAATATTTGAGAGTCTGGTGAATTAGTTGGTAGGTTTATAAGTTTATAGGTTTCTGATTACCCACAACTCACAGGCATATTATAATCGAGGAGACTATAATAAATTCAATGAGTTACAAGTTGAGTGCTATGCGGGGTCGGAGTCAAATGGCAAAAAGTATAAAATTAATAGTTAAACCTAGTTTAATCAGTTGAAAATAGGCTAAAATCACAAGTTTTTGAAAAACAAGGATGAAATGATGGTTTTGCCACCCAAATTTGAACACCCAACGGGTGATCAGGCTTTAGCGACTAGAAATCCACTTTCTGAGGAGGTAGAAGTTGACACTTATGCTGGGAAATTACATATTGAATGGGATTCCAATGGCAAAGTCACCCCCATGGGGCAATTAGCCTTTTTCATCCAGTTTTTAAAATTAGGTGGTCCATTTGATCCCTGGGTAAGCGATTGTCCTTTACATTATTGAAGCAATAAAGAGACAGATTAAATATAAGCAATTTGCTTTACATTTAGGCACACCTCAACCTCAGAATATTTAAATTCTGAAAAACTGTATTGAGTGGTGATTTTTTTAGTGCACGGCTCTGGTTGGTGGATAGCCAATTATGGACAGCTAGTCATCCACTTTTTGGCCAGAAATGCATTCATGGGTAGAAGTCCCTTTGTAACGACCCTGCCTGCGTGTTTTTAGGTTGTACCAAGCTTTAAAAAGCTCTAGAAAATTCTGATTAATGCCTTTTCGCACATAGAGATAAGGACGTAACACTGAATTAAATCCTTCAATCGCACTGGATGCCCGATAACGATTTTCGAGTAAACCTTTAATGCGATCAAGTAATTCATCCAGGTTGTCACCCAACTCTTGCTGCAGATTACGAAAAAGCGCCTGAAAGAATTGGTATTTTTTTTGATAGTCTCGAATGTGTTTCTGCTTTTTCAATTCATCAAGCAGACGTAACAACAAACAACTTCGGCTGACCTGAACCCTGGAGTATTGTGGTGTTAAAATAGCCAATTCAACATCCAGCGCATGGGCGGCATAAGCAATACCAGTCACTCTATTTTCAATGTAAGTGGCCAGCTTCTGGCAATGGTATTGCGGGATGATTTTTAATGTGGTTGCTGCTGTTCTCATCATCATTTCAACCCGACTACCTGAGTAGAACTCACCTGTTTCAGGATGGACAGTTTGCATTGCTTCAATGATCAATTTTGCGGCCACTTCAAACTGATCAAATTATTCAATTTTTTCCAGATTGAAGCTGTTTCTTAAGTTTGACTAATTTCTTTTGCAAACTGTATTCATTTTCGATGGTATTATATACCCATGACCTATGAAAATGCTTGATTTTCATAGAGAAGAAGCTCAAAATTATCCAATGACGCAAATTACTCTCACAGCCCA
>JAIVER010000018.1 GCA_023864145.1 Thiohalomonas sp.
AATCAGCTTGTTACAAATAATTTGTTAAAGAATATTTGAAAAAAACAGGTCACTCAAGGGTGAGCTGTCGCTCTAAACTTTAGTTAAATAAAGGTACTTTTTACTTCACTGACACTGAGTAACTTCAACATCTGAGCTATCGTTTAAGACATTAAAATCCGACGAGTATAAGTTCGGAATTACGCACTGAGTCAGTAATTATTCTGCACTCAGATCATGAAGTTACCATAATAAAAAAGGGAAACCCGCCAATCATGTTTGGATTCGGTCGTTTACGTGGTGTTTTTTCTAATGATCTCTCAATTGATCTAGGAACAGCCAATACACTTATTTATATCCCAAGACAAGGCATTGTCCTCAATGAACCTTCCGTTGTTGCTATTCGCCTGCTTCATACAACCAATGAAAAAATGATTGCAGCAGTGGGTGAAGAAGCAAAACTTATGCTGGGCAGAACACCCGGCAACATGGAAGCCATTCGCCCGCTTAAAGACGGAGTGATTGCCAACTTTACCGTCACTGAAAAAATGCTGCAGCATTTTATTCATAAAGTGCATGAAAATCGCTTTTTAAAGCCCAGCCCAAGAGTATTGGTTTGTGTACCCTGCGGCTCAACTCAGGTTGAACGCAGAGCAATCAAAGAATCTGCTCTTGGCGCAGGTGCTCGTGAAGTGTATTTGATTGAAGAACCGATGGCTGCGGCAATCGGTGCCGGTATGCCGGTGAGTGAACCCACTGGTTCCATGGTAGTTGATATTGGTGGCGGTACTACCGAGGTTGGCGTACTCTCTCTTAGCGGTATCGTTTATTCTGAATCAATCCGAATTGGCGGTGACCGTTTTGATGAGGCCATTATCAGCTATGTCAGACGTAATTATGGCAGTTTGATTGGTGAAGCCACCGCTGAACGTATTAAAAAAGAAATTGGTTCTGCCTACCCTGGCAATGAACTACTAGAAATTGAAGTACGCGGCCGAAATCTGGCAGAAGGTGTACCCCGAAGCTTTGCGTTAAACAGTAATGAAATTCTTGAAGCCATTCAGGAACCGCTTTCAGGTATTGTTGGTGCAGTTAAAATTGCTCTGGAACAAACAGCACCGGAACTGGGTGCTGATATTGCTGAAAAAGGCATGGTATTAACCGGCGGCGGCGCTCTTCTAAGAGATTTGGATCGATTATTATCTGAAGAAACAGGCTTGCCTGTTATGATTGCAGAAGATCCTCTGACCTGTGTGGCACGAGGCGGCGGCCGTGCTTTGGAGATGATGGATGAAGTCGGCAGTGATCTATTTAGTGCCGAGTAAGCATCACTATTTTGAGAAAGTCACTTGCAGGTATTGGTATTTCTTTAAGTTATAAAATGACCATCAGCATCTTTTTTGAGATCCTGATGGTCTCAGTGAAAGACTCATACGACTCTCTGGAGCCATAGCCATAAAACAGTTATTTGACGAAGATTCTTCCTATCTGGCACGATTGATCTTTATGATGGTTCTATCCATTATAATGATGACAGCTGATCATCGTAGCAATATGCTCAATGGTGTCAGAAGTCTGTTCAGTTTAGTCATCTACCCACTACAAACTATTGCCAGTACCCCAAATAATATGGGGCTCTGGTTTAATGAACAGATGAATTCTCATCAATCCCTTATTGCAGAAAATGAATCACATCGTACTGAAAATCTGCTATTAAAGGCTCAGCTGCAAAAATTCACCTCATTACAAGCAGAAAATATTCGTCTGCGTTCACTATTAAAATCATCCCGAAAATTAAGTGATCAGATGCTTATTGCGGAAACCATTGCCGTTGATCTGGATCCCTATAAACGCCAGATTGTGATCAATAAAGGGCAACTTAATGGTGTCTATGCAGGTCAGCCTATTCTTGATTCCCATGGTATTATGGGACAGATCATTCATCCGGGTATTCCCTCAAGTACGGCAATTTTAATCACTGATCCTTCACACGCCATTCCTGTACAAGTCAATCGAAACGGTTTGAGAACTGTTTTATACGGCACTGGTGCAGCCAATTTACTTGAAGTGCAAAATCTCCCTAATAATGCCGATATTGAGCTGGGCGATTTACTCATCACTTCAGGATTAGGCGGACGCTTTCCAGAAGGTTACCCGGTTGCCATAGTGATGAATATTAAACGTGATCCCGGTCAGCCATTTGCACAAATTATTGCTGAAGCATCAGCTCATCTTGAACAAAGCCGTGAAGTATTATTGGTAATAGCTAAAGTAAAACCGGAAGTAGAGCACGGCACAACAAAGCAAAACGCCGAGCCAGCTAATAAAAAATCAGAAGGTCTTAATAATCATGAGTAACAGGCTGGACTCTCATGGTGGTATCGTTATCTGGGCCAGCTTTGCTATGGCTTTTATTCTAAGCATGATCCCCATGTCAGAGGCGATTGAGATTTATCGTCCTCAGTGGGTGACTCTCATATTGATTTACTGGTGCCTCGCCTTACCCCATCGCGTGGGTATTTTTACCGGTTGGTTTATTGGCTTTCTACTTGATATTCATATGGGCAGCATTCTGGGTCAACACGCATTAGCACTGGCAACCATTGCTTATTTATCCTATCGCTTACATATACGTATACGTTTATATCCACTGGTTCAACAATCATTAATTATTTTATTACTGGTTACTTTGTCACAAATGATGCTGTTATGGATTAGTGGTATTATCAATCAGGCACCTGGGGACTGGTCCTACTGGCTACCCTCTTTAACCAGTATGTTAGTCTGGCCCTGGGTCTTTTATTTGATGCGTGGTATTCGACGTATTTATGGGGTTAATTAAAACCTCCTGAAAAAATATGGCACAAAGACAGCACCTAAAAGATCATTTTATCGAACAGCGAATATTTCATAATCGCAGTATCGCGGCAATTTTTTTTACTCTGATTTTATTTAGTGTACTCCTGTCACGCCTGTTTTTCCTACAGATTAACAGTCATGAGCATTTCACCACACTATCACAGAATAACCGTGTTTCCGTGCAGGCAATTCCACCAACACGAGGACTGATTTATGATCGTAATGGTATTATTCTCGCTGAAAATTTACCTTCATACACACTACAGATTATTCCTGAACAAGCAGCAGACATTGATACCTTACTGGAAAAACTATCATTACTGGTTAATCTGCGTGACATTGACATAAAAAAATTCAAAAAAGAAGTTCGCCGCAAACGACGCTTTGAAGGTATACCACTGCGCTTTCGTTTAACCGATGAAGAAGTTGCCATTGTATCAGTCAATCTTCACCGTCTTCCCGGTGTTGAAATAAAAGCACAATTAAGCCGTTTTTATCCCTATGGCAAAGAAACAGCCCATGTTGTTGGTTATGTCGGACGAATTAATGAAAAAGAACTCAAGCGATTATCTGTCACCAATTACAGCGGCACCAACCATACCGGCAAGCTGGGAGTAGAAAAATCCTATGAAGCACTGCTGCATGGTCAGGTCGGTTATCAGAAAGTTGAGACCAATGTGCGCGGGCGGGTGTTAAGAGTCCTTGAACGCAGCAATCCAGTTCCCGGTAATGATCTGTATCTCAATTTAGACATTAATTTACAAAAAGTTGCCATAGAGGCATTTGAAAACAAGCGTGGCGCACTGGTGGCCATTAATCCGGAAAATGGTCAGCTATTAGCCATGGTCAGTATGCCTGACTACAATGCCAATCTGTTTGTTAACGGCATCGACTCTAAAAGCTATAAAGCACTCAATACCTCATGGGAACGGCCGCTGTTCAATCGTACCGTTCTAGGCAGTTACCCGCCAGGTTCAACCGTTAAACCTTTTTTTGCATTAGCCGGACTTGAGTTAAATGTCATTCAACTGGATCATGAAATATTCTGCCCGGGCTTTTATCGGCTTAAAGGCAAGGCACACAAATACCGGGACTGGAAAAAGTGGGGACATGGTAAAACGGATATCACAAAATCGATAGTCCAGTCCTGTGATGTCTTTTACTATGACCTTGCCTTCCAGATGGGCATTGATAAAATGCATAAATTTATGACGTATTTTGGTTTTGGCAAAAAATCAGGTATTGATATTTTAGGTGAACGCAGTGGTTTAATGCCGTCAAAAGAATGGAAAAAAAGAGTACGCAATCAGGTCTGGTTTCCCGGTGAAACGGTGATCGCAGGAATCGGCCAGGGCTATGTACTCGTCACCCCCATACAATTAGCGCTTGCTACAGCAACTCTGGCCAATGGCGGTCAGCATTTTCAACCGCAATTGGTGAGTTCCATCCAGCGTAAAGACGATTTATTTCCACGCCGGGTTTCACCACAAGTGGTACATAATGTTCCCATTTTACGCAAAGAAAACTGGCAGGAGGTTCATCATGCTATGACTGAAGTGATTCATGCTGCACGAGGCACAGCAAGACGACTCAATAAACCTGACTTACGTTATAAAATTGCCGGAAAGACTGGAACAGCACAAGTATTTACCGTCGCTCAGGATGCCACTTATAAAGAAGATGAACTGGAAGAGCGTCTTAAAGATCATGCATTGTTTATGTCTTTTGCCCCTGCTCAAAACCCTAAAATTGCCATCGCTGTGGTGCTGGAAAATGGCGGTCATGGCGCCTCAGTTGCAGCACCCATTGCCGGCAAGGTTATTGAAGCTTATCTCAGTCAGTTTAGTGATGAACAGCTCAAATCACCTGCAAAAAAAGAAGCAATAGAGAAACCCGCTAAAAAGCAGCATACACCTATCAGTATCGATCCTGACAAAACAGCCGTAATTCTGCACGAGAAGCACCAGCATGCCTAGTCAAAGCTCATCACAAAGTCTGTTTTTTCGACTGCATATTGATCTCACCTTGTTAATGGGACTGATGGCCCTCGCTGCCATCGGGCAGATTATTTTTTATAGTGCCAGTGGCGAAAGCATGCCTTTAATGCAGCGTCAGGGTCTTCGTCTTGGTGTTGCTTTTGTCGTTATGTTATTCATTGCTCAGATTTCACCTGATACCATGCGCCGCTGGTCACCCGTTATATTCATAATTGGCACGATTATGCTCATTGCTGTTCTGCTGCTCGGCACCAGGGTGCTCGGTGCCCAGCGTTGGCTCGATCTTGGTCTGTTCCGCTTTCAACCCTCAGAAATGATGAAACTAGCCGTACCGATGATGTTAGCCTGGTTCCTTTCCAGTGGTAATATTCCTCCGCACAATAGACATCTTATCATTGCTGTGGCGATACTACTGGTGCCAGTACTACTGATAGCCAAACAACCTGACTTAGGTACTTCTTTACTGGTCACCAGTGCCGCCTTATTTGTCATCTTTATGACCGGTGTTTCCTGGCGGCTTATTTTTGGTTTTATTTTTGCCGGCATTGCCTTTACTATACCGATGTGGCTCTTTCTAATGCGTGATTATCAACGCCAGCGAGTGCTTACCATGCTCAATCCAGAATCCGATCCACTGGGCAGCGGTTACCATATTATTCAATCAAAAATTGCCATTGGCTCCGGTGGTAGTTTTGGTAAGGGCTGGCTTAACGGTACCCAGTCTCATCTGGAATTTTTGCCTGAACGCCATACTGATTTTATTTTTTCAGTGTTTGCCGAAGAATTTGGCTTCAGCGGTATATTGATTTTATTAAGTCTGTATTTGTTTGTTATTTTTCGCGGTATTTACATCACTACCCAGGCTCAAGGTACTTTCGCTCGTTTACTTGGCGGCAGCATTGTTTTAACATTTTTGATTTATATTTTTGTTAATATTGGCATGGTCAGCGGTATTTTACCCGTTGTCGGCGTACCACTCCCTCTGGTCAGTTATGGCGGCACTTCAGTTGTGACAGTGATGGCTGGCTTCGGCATATTAATGTCCATCCATACACACCGAAAATTATTAGCACACTAGCTCTTTTTATTAAAGAAAGGAAATATTCATGTCCAAAGGAAAAAAATTACTTTTCGCCACTATAAGCATACTTATACTCTGTTTCATTGTGACCAGTAGCAGTAATAGTTATGCGGCAAACCTGGCTGAAGAGACTGAAGTTCAAACATTTATTACTGAAATGCTCAAAGAACACGCCTTTAAGGAAAGTGAATTAGAGACCCTGTTTGCTCAGGTCAAAGTCAAACAAAAAATTCTTGATGCGATTAGTCGTCCTGCAGAAAAAACTAAACCCTGGCATGAATACCGTAACATTTTCCTTACTGAAAAACGTATTAAAAATGGCGTCAAATTCTGGCAGGAAAATAGTGATATTATCAACTATGCAGAAAAAGTGTACGGTGTAGCACCTGAAATTATTGTTGCCATTATTGGTGTTGAAACCTATTATGGCCGCTTGCAGGGAAACTATCGAGTAATGGATGCCTTATCTACTCTGGCCTTTAAATACCCGAAACGCAGAAAATTCTTTCGCGGTGAATTAAAACATTTTTTGATCATGAGTCAGGAACAAAATTTTGATCCGTTAACAAAAACAGGTTCTTATGCCGGAGCAATGGGTATGGGGCAATTTATTCCCAGCAGCTTTCAAAGTTATGCCATTGATTTTGACGGCGATGGAGAAAAAGACATCTGGAGCAATAATTCTGATGCCATCGGTAGTGTTGCTAACTACTTTAAGCGTCATGGCTGGAAAAAAGACCAGCCGGTCACAGATCAACTGCAATTAAGCAAAGAAAACACCATCAGTATGGATGATCGTTGTAAACGCAGCTGCAAACCAAAGCTCACTGTGGCCGATTTCAAACAAAAAGGATTACAGGGAAAAACATCCATTAATGATAAAAATGCTGCTATTTTATTAATTCTTCAGCAAAAAGACAGCAAAGAATACTGGCTTGGCTATAATAACTTTTATGTGATTTCCCGTTACAATCATAGTACACTTTACTCAATGGCTGTTTATCAGCTCAGCCAGGAAATCAAACAGGCTTATCAGGCAAGTAACTAAGGGCCTTGGAAATAATAAAATTTCCAAGCCCCTAAAGTTCAACACTCATGCTCAAGAAAGACAAAGCTAAGTAAAAGACCCATGACCACACTGTTTCGCAAGCAAGTTATATACATTCTTCTGCTCACCAGCCTTTCGCTCGGATTAATTTCCTGCGGCGGGTCAGGCAGCGGTTCGATTATTTCCAGTCATGATGGTCCACCCTCTGAACAGATAGATGTCTCAGGTATACCTGATGCAGTACCCCAACAGACCAGCCGTAGTAAATATGGCAATCCAACATCGTATGTGGTACTTGGCAAACGTTATTATGTCATGCCCTCAAGTAACGATTATAAAGAAAGAGGCATCGCATCATGGTATGGCAGTAAATTCCACGGCAAACGTACTTCCAGTGGTGAGCCCTATGACATGCATGCCATGACAGCGGCCCACAAAACTTTGCCTTTACCCACTTATGTTAAAGTCACTAACTTAAAAAATGGACGTCAGGTTGTTCTTAAAGTGAATGATCGCGGGCCCTTTCATAAAAGCCGCATCATTGATCTGTCACATACGGCTGCAGTTAAATTAGGGATAAAAGGAACCGGAACCGGTCTGGTTGAAGTAGAAGCACTTACTCCCGGGCAAACTCATACTGCAGCTGAAGCACCATCATACACACCTGATAAGCTGGCAGCAGTCGGTTTATATCTGCAACTAGGTGCCTTTGTCAGTTCACAAAATGCCTATCAGCTAAAGGATCGTGTTAATTTAGCTCTTTCAGACAGTCAGGCTCATATTTCAAAGACACTCAGAGAGGGGCCACAATTTTATCGTGTCCGTATCGGGCCCTTCAGCAACACAGAACAGACTGATGATTTAGTTCACACACTGAATCAAAAAGGTTTTGAAAAACACCGTCGTATTGTTATTGAATAACAGGAAAAAAGTTATTAAGTTGGTATGTTGTCAGTTAAGAACTTCAAGTTCATAAGTCCAGTCAAAACTTATAAACTTACTTACAATCGAATAAAATGACAATTGAACTATCTATATAGTCAGATGTCTAAAACCGATTAGCCTTTAACAGGCATTGATTTAGTTTATCTATTATTTTTTATATTTGCTATAATTTAACCTAATCTACTATTTCGAGCTAACAATTTATGAAACATCTCCTGAGCAGCTTCTTCATCTTTATTATTTCTATTAGCTTTGTTGTTAACCTACAGGCCGCACCAAAAGTGATCCCCAAAGCACCTGAAATTGCAGCAAAGTCTTATATCCTGGTTGACTTCAATAGCAACAAAATCATTGCCAAAAACAATGCAGATATGCCCGTTGCACCCGCCAGCATTACTAAGGTAATGACCGCTTATGTTGTTTTTTCTGAACTGGAAGAAGGTAATATTCAACTTGATGAGCTGGTGACTGTCAGCAAGAAAGCCTGGAAGACTCCCGGTTCCAGAATGTTTATTAAGGTTAACTCCAAAGTTTCTGTGGAAGATCTTTTACAAGGTATCATCATTCAATCAGGAAATGATGCCAGTGTTGCTTTAGCTGAGCATATTGCCGGTAGTGAAGATACCTTTGCCGCACTAATGAACCAGCATGCTCAAGAGCTTGGCATGAGCAATAGCAATTTCCTCAATAGCACCGGATTACCTGATGCAAAGCATAAAACCAGTGCCAATGATCTGGCGATACTGGCAAATGCCCTGATTAAACGTTTTCCTCAGTATTACAAATGGTACTCCATTAAAGAATTTACCTATAATAATATTAAACAGCCTAATAGAAACCAGTTAATATGGCGAGATAAAAGCGTTGATGGTATGAAAACCGGTCATACAGAAGATGCGGGTTATTGTCTGCTGTCTTCTGCGAAACGAAATAATATGCGCCTTATCTCCGTTGTTTTGGGTACCAAAAGCACCAATGCACGCGCTCAGGAATCACAAAAACTATTAAACTTCGGCTTTCGTTTCTATGAATCACACATTATTTATCCAGTTGGTAAAGCGCTGAAAAATATCCGTATTTATAAAGGCAGTGAAGAGCAACTTAAAGTGGGTGTCGCCAACGATCTGGCTGTGACCATTCCCCGTGGACAATATAAAAACTTAAAACCATCAATTAATATCAATACACCATTGATTGCACCAGTGACCAAAGGACAGGAACTGGGTAAAGTTGAAATCAGACTCAATAACAAACTGCTCACCAGTTCACCATTGGTCGCTCTGAAAACAATCAATGAAGGCAGTCTCTGGCAGCAAGCTAAAGACAGTGCGTTAATGATGTTGGAATAATAACTATCGAAAAAGATCTTAAGCACTTATGAGGCAAGACATTGAAAAAGCCATTTTCCAGCTCGACTCTAGAATCTACAAAAAAATCCAGTCAGGATGAACCTGTTGTTTATCTCAATGGTGAATATCTGGCATTAAGTAATGCTCATATTTCTGTACTCGATCGCGGTTTTAGCTTTGGTGATGGAGTCTATGAAGTGATTCCAGCCTATGACAAAAATCTGTTTCGCCTGCAACATCATCTGCAGCGACTCGATGATAGTTTGGCAGCAATTAAGATAAAAAACCCTCTGACAGCAAAACAATGGCAGCAATCAATAGAGCAACTTATTCAAAACAACCCTTATGACGATCAATCAGTCTCTCTGCAAGTCACTCGTGGTATTGGCCCTCGTGATCACAGTTTTCCCCACAATGAGAATCCTACGGTATTTATGATGACATCACCTCAGAAGAAACCCTCTTCTGAAATTAGCATCACAGGAATTAGTGCGATTACCCTGAATGATAACCGCTGGAAAAATTGTCACATCAAATCAATTTCTTTATTAGCCAATGTACTACTGCATCAGGAAGCCCTTGATAAGGGTGCAAAAGAAGCCATATTACTTAGAGATGGCTATGCTACTGAAGGCGCTGCCAGTAATTTATTCATCCTTCAGAACGACTGCTTGATAACGCCGCCTAAAGGACCTCTATTACTGCCTGGTATTACCCGTGATCTGATCGTTGAAATCGCAAAGCAGCAAAATTTCTACCTCAAAGAACAAAATATTACTAAAGCAGAACTGCTTAATGCACAGGAAATTTGGGTGACCAGTTCAACAAAAGAAATTGCCCCCGTGACAAAACTGAATGATAAAATTATTGGTAGCGGCAAACCAGGAGCGCACTGGAATAAAATGATGCAGGCTTACCAAAGTTATAAACAAGGGCTGCGTTCCAACACTATCGGTTAACATTGAGTCAGCCCATGATCCTAAGAGGAATATAAGTCAAATGAGCGATAAACCAACCACCCCGGCAGCACAAAGTATTGATGATGAGCAGTTAATGCATTTCCCCTGCGACTTTGCCCTGAAGGTCATGGGCGAAAACATTAATAATTATACAGACTATGTATTATCTGTCTGCCAGCAGCATGTCGATGGTGTCACTGAGAGTTGTGTGCATACCCGCCCCAGTCGAACGGGCAAATACATTGCTATGACCGTGCAACTGGTTGCAACCAGCCGTCAGCAACTGGATGATCTTTATATTGAATTGAATAAACATGAACAGACAAAAATGGCACTTTAGGACTCATCAGCAATTGGATATTTCCTTTTTCCCCATCTGATACACTGCTCGTAAGAACATTAGGCCTGCAAACTTATACACCTGTCTGGCAGGCTATGCAGTCCTTCACTGAACAGAGAACACACGACACGCCTGATGAAATCTGGTTACTTGAACATGAGCCGGTATTTACTTTCGGAAGGAACGGTAAAAAAGAACACATTTTAAACGCTGCTGATATTCCTGTTATTGATATTGACCGTGGCGGCCAGGTGACCTATCACGGTCCTGGACAACTCATCATTTATCTTATGATTGATATTAAGCGCCGCGCTCTTGGCGTGCGTAAGCTAGTCACCTTGATAGAGCAGAGTATTATTAACACTCTCGAAGAGTATCAGCTCCAGGCCTATGCAAAAAAAGAAGCACCGGGTGTGTATATTGACGAGGCCAAAATTGCAGCTTTAGGTTTGCGTATAAAAAAAGGCTGTAGTTTTCATGGTTTGAGCCTCAATGTGACAATGAACTTAGAGCCTTTTAAACAAATTAATCCCTGTGGCTATAAAAATCTTGAAGTCGTTCAGCTTTGTGATTATATTGAAGGAATTCAGCTATCTCAGGTGCAGCAAAAACTGACTTGCCATTTAGCAAAAAACATTGGTTATGCTAAAGTCATATGGGAAGAAGGATTTTAAGGAAAGTAACGTATTATGTCTGATAGTATCATTATAAGAAAAGTGAATGAGAGTGATCTGGAAGAAATTTTAGTACTTATTAATGCGCCCGAAGCCGACAATGGAATTACGCGATGCAAATACTATACCCATGACCTATGAAAATGCTTGATTTTCATAGAGAAGAAGATCAAAATTATCCAATGACGCAAATTACTCTCACAGCCCATGA
>JAIVER010000019.1 GCA_023864145.1 Thiohalomonas sp.
GAAAATCATTAGATTCTCGAATTAATGATAATTTCCAAGTGTTCGATCCTGCATTTTCAAGTTGATTGGGTATAGAACATAATGAGTCAGACTTTTAGGTTGTTTATGCTAAATTTTGGTTGCTGGCAGGGTTAACTGATTTTTTTAGGTTGACTGATGGTGAACACTTAGGGTAAAAAGACTATAGCTAATCTGTGGGCATGAACAGGTGTTCACGATGGATCAGAATTGGTGTTCAGCATCATCAGAATACGCAATGCACGTGGAAACATATGTAAAGTCGGTTCCTAAGTTAAAATTACTTGAATATTCCAGGGAAAATCTAAATCGCTATTTTAGCGGCCTAGCACGACAACCAGGAATTAAGGATTGGATTTTTACTCAGCATGTTGAAGCTTTACAAATTTTATTTTGTAAAGTGATTAAAGTGAATTGGTGTGATCAAATTGATTGAGATTTTTGGTATCTCTCTGCAAAGCAGTTAGAGGATGCCCACCCAAGTATTGCAAGACAATCAATATTATCTCCTGCAGATAAACAAAGAAACGTTTCTGGAAATATTACCATCTCCATTAATTTTGTTATGAAGTCACATGTTCAGATATTTGAGCGACTTATTACTGAAATATGATGCAGAAACTATTCAATACGAACTGAACAAGTTTATTCCCAATGGGTTGCCAGATATATTGCATTTCATCACAACAAAGATCCTTTTCTTATGGGAGAAAAATAGGTTGCTCTGTATCTTGAGTTTTTAGTGACTAAGCGTAATGTTTCAGTAAACACTCAAAATCAAGCACTATGTGCTCTGGTTTTTCTATATCAAAAAACATTAAAAAAAGACCTTGGTGAAAACAAGTATAATGACTGTCAATTCATTGGAAAAAGTACTCATTGAAGGAAGAATTGTTGTGTTAAATGATAATTAATATTTTCTCTGGGCTATTTCATTTAAGACTTGATGAAGGTGGACAATATTAATCGGTTTGGTGAGGTATCTGTTCATGCCTACCGTGTAACAGTTTTCCTGTTCACCATCCATTGCATTAGCGGTAAGAGCGATAATAGGAATGTTCTTAATATTTTCCTTGTTAAGCTTCTCTTGCTCACGTATTGTTCGGGTTGCTTCATAGCCATCCATGACTGGCATTTGACAATCCATAAAAATAGCATCATAAACGTTATTTTTCCATGCTTCTACAGCAAGCAGTCCATTTTCGACCACATCAATAGTACAGTCTGATTTTTTAAGGAGTGTTTTTGCAACCATCTGATTGACTAAATTATCTTCGGCCAATAAAACATGAAGCTGGATAGTTGTCTTTTGTAGTAATGTCTTATCTTCCTGTAAATTGAGACCAATGGCGAACGCATCTGAGTTGAGCATATTGATTATAAATTCTTTAAAAGCTCTGGATGTATAAGGTTTTTTGATATAGCCATTAAGACCCAATGCTTGATATTTTTCCTTAAGTCCTGTTTCACTTTCATTATTAATGATTATGGCTTTGAACTGCTTATAAGCCTTGATAGCAGGATTAGATAATAGTTGTTTGATTGCATTATTTTTTGTTTTGCCGCTAAAGACGGTTAATAATGGACCGTTATTATGAGCTGTAATGTACTCATTGGCTTGTTCAACCTCATCAATATGTTTTGTCTTAACACCCCATGTTTTAAACTGTTCAATTAATAGCTTTGTTTCTAATGGCAGACTGCCGAGGAGTAAAACTGATACATCACTTGCAAGGCTTAGGCGATTCTTTTCAAGTTGCGCCTGTTGAGGGCCGATGGGTAAAGATAGTCTTGACCAGAATACAGAACCCTTATCAAGCTCACTTTTTAAACCAATTTCACCACCCATTAATTCAGTTAATTCTTTACTGATTGAAAGCCCCAGACCTGTCCCGCCAAATTGTCGGGTGGTTGAAATGTCAGCCTGATTAAATTTACCAAAGACATGGTTAATTTTTTCAGGAGCAATACCGATACCTGTATCCTCAACCTGAATGCTGAAATCAACAAATGAGTCGCTGATATTGTGGCAGATAATATTAATAAGTACATAACCCTTCGAGGTGAATTTAATGGCATTACTAATAAAATTAATTAAAATTTGTCTGATACGAACTACATCGCCGATAATGTATTCTGGTATCATTTTATCAAGGCGATAATCCAGCTCAAGGTCTTTTTCCTTTACTTTTAATTCAACAATTTCAATGCTTTCTATGACCAGTTTATGGAAGTTAAAGTGTATTGGATCGATATCAAGCTTGCCTGATTCAATTTTAGAAATATCAAGAATATCATTAATTATATGTAATAAAGAGTGGGCGGAAGATTGTATTTTCTGGACACAATCATGTTGCTCATAATTGAGATGAGTATCCAGTAATAGACCGCTCAGACCAATAACGCCATTCATCGGTGTTCTTAATTCATGACTCATATTGGCGACAAAATTGCTTTTTTGTTCATTATGGGCCTCTGCCAGCTCTTTTAACTTTCTTAATTCCTGTTCATATTTTTTTCGCTCTGAAATATCGAGACCATAAACTTGCACAAGATGCAGTCCATGTTGTTCCATGGGATGAAAATTCCATAAATACCATTTCTCATCAAAGCCGCTTTCAAAGCCTTCAATAGTTTCATTGTTATGGATACAACGTTGTAATAATTGCTCAATATTGTCAGGCAAAATTTGTGGTCGCCCGATATCATTGAAGCCGCACTCAATCATAAGTTCTGTCATTGCCGGGTTGGCATAGTGAATCATGACTTCTTCATCGATCTGTAAAATAGGTGCAGGGTTGAGTTCAGCAAAGAGAGATAAACGTTTGATTTCACTTTCACTATAGCCTGATTCTGAACAGTCTCGAAAGAGAATAATAACTTCATTATGGCTTTTAAGTGGAATGATGCGGGCATCAATTTGTAAATAAGATCCGTCTTTATCTACCCAGATAAATTCATTTAAACTTTCTTGATTTAAAATTTGCTCATTATTAAGCAAGCCAATGAAGAGACATGACTTTATGCCGTGTTGATAGCGCCCATCCATAGCACAGAGTATGTTATGGGCATTATGTCCTATGAGATCATTTTTTTGCCACTTAAGTATTTTTTCTGCAGCAGGGTTAACAGCAAAAATATTATGCTGGGCGTCGATATGTATGACGCCATCAGGAATATGCTGATAGAGAGCGATAGCACTCTGGTTTAAACTGGAATTATTCATATTTAATTAACAGGCTTTTTTAATCATGCGGATTCAATACTATCGACAATTAATAAACCCAGGGGATCACATTTCCTGTCAATTGGATCAATGACTCTGATTATTTTAAGATCATCATCTTCATTTTGAGCTGCTAAATCAATAATTTTTATTGATGAGCATGGTTGACCATCTGCTTCATAAATAATTTTTACTTTAGGTAAAAGAGGTTTTTGTTTATCAATTTCTACGACCAGAGCTTTTTCACCTGAGCTAAGTTCTACTGCACTTGTAAGTGGGAAAATACCTATAACATGTATCATTTCACCGACAATGGTTTCACTATATAAGCCCTTTTTAGCTGAACGATATAGTTTTTTTAATGCAGTGGCAGGCAGCATACCTTGCTGTCCCATCAGGCCATGAATTGACTCATCATAAGCATCAGTTACCTGTAATATCTGTGTTAATTTATGAATCTTTTCTTTGGTTAATTTTTTTGGGTAACCACTACCATCATTGAATTCATGGTGCTGAACAATCAGTGTTTTAACCGTGTCAGGTAGTTCATTACATTTTTTTAGTACATTCTCAGCAATACTAATGTGCTGTCGAGTTAATTGTTTTTCAGAGCTGCTATAGGGTTTTTTTTTATCCAGTAGATGCATGGGTAAACGTGCCCAGCCAATATCATGCAATAAGGCAGCCATGCCTAATTCATTAATTTCTTCTTTGCTGCAATTTAGCTTTATTGCTAAGGGTAATATTAAAGAAAATACACCAAAAGCGTGATCACCTAATTTTATATCATTTCGGTGTAAGTGCAATAGTGTCAATAATGCCTGATCATTTCGAGTAATACTTGCCATTGACTCCTGAATAATAGGGCTAATACTGGCGGCAGAAATAGGCCGACCATTTTTAGCTAATTGACAGATTTTTCCCTGTAATATTTTAGCGACTTTTAATTCTTCACTTAAAGGCACAGCTTGTGCTGCTTCATTTTGTGAAGTTTGTTTATCAATTAATGGCTCAGAAGAGCTGGAGGGGCTCACTTCATCCACTGCGGGTGGTTCTTTACTATCAAAAGAGATGTTTTTACTTGTGTGTTCGTTTAATGGTTTTTCATGATTTGATGGAATATCAGCACCACGGGATAAATCAATATGTAATTCTTTTACGCCTGCCTGCTTTAATAAGGCAATATCATTTGCGGACTTTATTTTACGCCGATGACGTAAAAATGGACTTTTCATCCATGGAATATCAAGCTCATGGATGAACATACCATTTGCTAGTTGTGAAATTTTAATCTTTCTTGTACTCATCCCGTCAGTATAGAGGTATTTCTTTAAAATAGGTAGGGCTTATCTTACAAGTTCATGGCTTTTAATAGCACCCTGCTATAGTGGCTGAAATATTACATTGAATTTCTAATAGCGTCTATAACAGGTTTGATCTCTGGTTTAACACCTCGCCAAACGTTAAATGATTCTGCTGCCTGCCCGACTAACATACCTAAGCCGTTACTGATATTATTTACTCCATGCTGTCGTGCCCACTCCATAAAAGCAGTTGGCCGGGCAGCATACATCATGTCATAACAACAGCCATCAGGGCTGACAATATCATCTGGCAGGGGAGGAACTTCACCTTGCAGACTGGCAGCAGTGGCATTAATGACTAAATCAAATTGTTTTCCATTTAAGTTATCATATCCGCCGCCATTAATTTCATGTATCTCTGCACTTTTCATATCTAAAAACAAACTGCCTAATTCTGATCCTTTCACTGCAGTACGATTAGCTATTGTGAGACTATACGGTTTTTTATCTAAAATCGGGCCTATAACCCCTCTGGAGGCACCACCGGCACCCAGGATTAACACTTTTTTTTGTTCAATCGACAAGCCAAGATGATCAATAATATCATTTACCAGGCCCACACCATCAGTGTTGTCACCTTCAATCTTACCGTCATCGGCAAGAATCAGAGTATTCACTGCTCCTGCTCTGTTAGCTCTTTCGGTTAATGAATCCGATAGTTTCCAGCCATCCAGCTTAAACGGCAGTGTGACATTAAGCCCCTTACCGCCATGCCCCTGAAAATGACTGACTGCCTGAGCAAAACCACCGAGATCGACATGAATGGCACTGTATTCGAGTTTCTGCCCGGTTTGTAAAGCAAAGGCGGTATGAATTTGTGGAGATTTACTATGGTTTATGGGATTACCTATAACAGCATAAAGATCAGGTTTATCAAAATCAAAAATATCGCTCATCTAAGCTTCCTTTTTAGCGCCTTCCAGCTTGAGTTCTTTATTACGTTTAATCGTTTTTTATTATAATGACGCAAAATAACAACTAATAACCAAAGGGCTGTAAGAGTAGCAATCGCAATGGTTAAATTGCTTTCTATATCACCCGCCTCGACCAATAGATAGAATGTACCAGCCACTCCTGAAACAGCACCTAAAAACATGGCTATGAAGGCAAACATAAGAAATACCAGAAAATAAATTATATGAGCTATGATGTGCATTTTTAATTACTCTTTATTTTTTTGTAACTACTTATTCATTTAACCACTGTGCAACCTGCTTGCCAAAGTAAGTTAAAATACCATCGGCACCGGCACGCTTAAAACACAATAATGATTCAAGAATGACCTTACGCTCATCCAGCCAGCCATTTTGTATGGCTGCCATCAGCATCGCATATTCACCACTGACCTGATAGGCATAAGTGGGTACACCAAATTCCTGTTTCACGCGGCGCACAATATCAAGATACGGCATGCCCGGCTTAACCATAACCATATCAGCACCTTCTTCAATATCCATAGCAACTTCTAATAGAGCCTCATCACTATTAGCCGGATCCATCTGGTAGGTCGTTTTATCAGCCTTACCAAGGTTGGCAGCAGAGCCAACGGCATCTCTAAATGGGGCATAAAAACTGGATGCGTATTTAGCGGAGTACGCTAAAATTCGAGTATAAATATAATTATTTTCTTCTAAGGCATCACGGATTTCACCGATGCGGCCATCCATCATATCAGAAGGAGCGACCACATCAGCGCCTGCTTCTGCATGAGATAAGGCTTGTTTAATTAATACTTCAACCGTCTCATCATTTAACACAGAGCCTGATTGATCGATCAGCCCATCCTCTCCATGAGAAGTGAACGGGTCGAGGGCCACATCAGTGATAACACCCAGATCAGGATAGGCATCTTTAAGTGCCTTCACTGCACGCTGTGCCAGACCATCAGGATTATAAGCTTCTTTAGCATCGTCTGATTTAGCACTTTGTGGTGTCACCGGAAAGAGAGCGATTGCCGGTACGCCCAAAGCCAGCAGCTCTTTAGCTTCTTTTAATAAGTTATCAATACTCACTCGCTCCACACCCGGCATGGAAGCAATACCTTCGCGTTGTCCCTTGCCTTTTAAAACAAACATGGGGTAGATTAAATCATCGAGACTCAAATGGGATTCACGCATCAAACGTCTGGAAAAATCATCACGGCGCATACGGCGTTTTCGAGTAAAAGGATAGACGCTTGAGGTGTTCAAATTATTCTCCTGCTAGAGTGTGTTGATGTGTCTGTATTGATTAGTCAGTATGAATCAGTCACTATCAATCAAAAGTTACGTGCAATCAGACTGTAATTATCAGCCTTGAAGGGTAGAGGAATTGTGACAATATGTCCACTGCCCGGTGCAACATCCATTGCTTCGCCTTTTTTGCTGGTGATGGCTTCCAGAGTAAAGGCTTTATTGCCTTCGGGTAATATCAATTCCAGCGTATCACCCACTGCAAAACGATTCTTTACATCAACCAGTGCGCTTTGCTCTGCTTCATTATACTCCAGAATTTCACCGACAAACTGCTGACTTTTACTGCGTGAATGATTATCCATATAATTTTGATATTCATGCGTATGATGACGTTGATAAAAGCCGTCGGTATAACCGCGGTTAGCCAGACTTTTCAGATCAGCATACAGCTCCATATCAAAGGCTTCACCCCGGGCCAGTGAATCAATAGCCTGACGATAAACCTGAGCCGTTCGTGCGGCATAATAATGTGATTTCGTGCGGCCTTCTATTTTTAGTGAGTCAACACCAATCTGCATAAGTCGCTCAACATGCTCCAAAGCGCGTAAATCTTTGGAATTCATAATATAAGTACCGTTTTCATCTTCGATAATCGGCATATATTCACCGGGACGTTCGGCTTCTTCAATGAGATATGTTTTGTCGGCCTCAGGATGACGCTGCATCTGCCTATCATCAGGAAAGGCTTCGGGTGAATTCATAGCGGAAAAAGGGTCAAAATCAATTTTTTGCGGCTGCAGGAGTTCAATATCACCAGTGACATTTTCTTTGGTGTCATGCACTTTATATTCCCAGCGGCAGGCATTGGTACAGGTGCCCTGATTGGGATCACGATGATTAAAATAACCTGACAACAGACAGCGACCGGAATAGGCAATACATAAAGCACCATGGACAAAAACTTCTAATTCCATATCAGGGCATTGCTGACGAATTTCTTTAATTTCATCTAAAGACAGTTCACGAGATAAAATAACTCGCTCAACGCCGACAGAATGCCAGAATTTAACGGCAGCATAGTTGACGGTATTAGCCTGCACTGACAGATGAATAGCCGCTTCCGGCCAGCGTTCCTTAACCATCATAATAAGACCGGGATCAGCCATAATTAAAGCATCTGGCTGCAGTTCAATAATAGGCGCTATATCATCCATATAGGTCTTTATTTTAGAATTATGAGGGATCACATTGGATGCCAGAAAAAACTTTTTGCCCTGCTCATGGGCATCATTAATGCCTATTGCAATATTCTCATAGGTAAAGTCATTATTTCTGGCACGCAGGCTATAGCGCGGTTGTCCCGCATAAACAGCATCGGCACCATAGGAATAAGCATAGCGCATATTTTTTAAAGTGCCAGCCGGGAGTAGTAGTTCAGGTTTCTTTATCACGTTCGTTGTTACCAGTGCTTATATAGTAAGGCCAAAATTATTGGTCGCTTAAAGAGAATCAAGTTCACAATTATACTCTTTTTCACTTGTTTATGTGGCCTATTTATTAGAGAATAGATGGTCTTGTTGTTAATAGGTTTTAGATGACTCTATACATAAGTTCATAATAGTTGGGTTAATCTCTAATGGTAATCACTCAAAAAGTGCTCTTTCTTCACTGCTATAGAGTCATTCTGGAGACAAACTTCAATAGGGTTAATTTTGGGAAAATATATGTTTACTTTGTCCAGATGCATTACGCTGCTCTTTATACAAATAATATTCATTAATATCGCTCTATTATCAATAAGTTACGCAGATTCTATACCAGTACCACAAAAGTTAATGGAAGAAAGCTCGGCGCGGATGATTAAAGAATTTATGGCAAATACAGAAGCCATCAAAGCCGATCCTCAGGTTGCGCATAATTTAATTAAAGATAATCTAGTACCAAGAATAAATTTTCCGTTAATCTCTCGCTGGGTCTTAGGTAAAAACTGGCGTAAAGCGACACCGGCACAACAGCAGGAGTTCATAGTAGAGTTCCAGAATTTAGTGGTTAAATTTTATTCCAAGGCTTTATTGCAGTTTTTGGAAGATAATGATTTACATGAAGATATTATTAAATTTATGCCTTTTCGAGGAAAACTAAAAGATAAGTATGCGACAGTGCGTTCACAAGTCTATCCGCCCAGCGGCGCAGAGCCGGTTAAAGTTAATTATGATTTATACCATAGTAAAAAAAGTGCTCTATGGCAGGTTTATGATGTGACTATTGAAGGGATCAGTCTGGTGACTACTTATCGTTCCAGCTTTAAGCAAATCATTTCTCAAAAAGGAATGGATGCGCTATTAGCAGAGTTGAAGGATAAAAATTCTTCAATCAACTCTCCTGAAAACTCTTCTAAAAATACTGCTCAGTTGATTAGTAAAGAAAAATAAGCCATTTGACTCCGACCCCGCATAGCACGACCCCGTAGAGCATTAAATTTCCAGCTCCTTAATCTTTCGCGTCAAGGTATTTCTTCCCCAGCCCAATAAACCTGCAGCATCCTGTTTACGCCCACCAGTGTGTTTAAGTGCCACCTCAATCATAATGCGCTCCATATCGGGCATCAAGGTATCCAGAACATTCTCTTCACCTACGAAAGTTGTCTCTCTAACCAAAGTCGTAATGCATCTTCCCAGTTATTATTAATGACTTTTTCATGATCAATCTCTTGTAGTTCTGGCGGCATATCTTCAATATGTACGATTTGAGCGGGTGACATCAGCGTTAACCAGCGGCACACATTTTCTAATTGGCGAACATTTCCAGGCCAGGCTTGCTTGCTTAAAAACTCTTCACTTTCAGTATCCACAGTTTTCTTTTCTACATTAAGTTCTTCTGCAGGACGTTTTAGAAAATAGCCTGATAGTAGTGCAATATCTTCTTCTCGTTCTCGTAATGTAGGCATATGAATACGTATGACATTAAGACGATGAAATAAATCCTCGCGAAAAAGTCCTTCTTGTACTCGCTGCTCAAGATTTTGATGAGTGGCGGTAATAATTCTGACATCAACCTTAATCGGTAAGCGTCCACCTACCCGGTAAAACTCAGCATCTGAAAGCACTCTTAATAATCGAGTTTGCAATTCAGCAGGCATATCACCAATTTCATTCAGAAACAGGGTGCCGCCATCGGCTTGTTCAAAACGTCCAACACGTTGTGCCTGAGCACCTGTAAAAGTACCACGCTCATGACCAAATAATTCTGATTCTAATAAGTCTTTAGGGATGGCTGCTGTATTTAAAATAATAAAAGGGTTATCTGAGCGGGGACTATGACAGTGTAATGCCTGAGCAACCAGTTCTTTACCTGTACCTAATGCGCCATTGATCATGACGGTAATATTTGATCGGGAAAGACGCCCAATAGCACGAAAAACTTCCTGCATGGAAGCTGCTTCACCAATAATTTCAGGAGTAGAATTTAACTGATCCTGATCGCTCTGCTTTGCTTTTTCTGATTGATGTAAACTCAAAGCGCGCTGCACTAACTCGACAGCTTCATCCAGATCAAATGGCTTAGGTAAATATTCAAATGCACCACCTTCATAGGCAGAAACAGCACTGTCTAAATCAGAATGTGCAGTCATAATAATGACTGGAATGTGTTTGTAGTCTTTGCAACAGACCAAAACCATCCATACCCGGGATGCGGATATCGCTAACAATAGTTCAGGTTTTGTTTTTTTCAGAGCCTTTAATACACTTTGCTGCATTTTCAAAACTTTCTACCTGAAGTTTGGCTTGTTTAAATGCTTTTTCCAAAACCCAACGAATGGAACGGTCATCATCAATGACCCAGACAATATTTTGTGTGCTCACATTGCACTCCGATATTCTTTTATTAAAACGATTATTTAATTAAGTTGTAACTATTCAGCCTATTGTTAGCAAAAAATAAGTGACCATAGGCTTAACAAACGTCATTTAGAAATACATACTGAATAGTTACGTTAAGTTTTAAGTTATGGGTAAATAAGAGACTAAAGACAGTCTTGCCCGGTTTACTATGGCATTTAATCAAGCCGCCATTTTGGCTAACTAATGATTGTGCTATGGATAAGCCTAATCCAGTGCCTTCAGCACTCCTGTTATCAGCGGCATAAAAATACGTTCCTGCATTTTTTCTGAAATTCCCTGAGCATTATCTATAATCTCCATTTTTGCCACGAGTTTATGACGCTTATGACCAAATATTAAATTGTCTTAATATCCGTGTTTTAATGATAATTTTCTTTTCTTTTCTTTTTTATACTCAGATTCTGAGTTGTTGTCTTCTTCCTGTTCAGAAAATGCCTGTACAGCATTACGGACAATATTTAACACTGCCTGAATCAGATGCTCAGGATCAAATTTTATTCCTGGTATGCTGGGATCATAATCAAAGAATATTTTTACATCTCTGCTTTTATCAGCCTTAAGCAATCTACGAACTCGTTCCGTCACAGAATGAATGTTAACCATAATTTGATTGGGTCGTGTATTTGGCCCCAGCATACGATTAAGCAGTTTTTTTAGTCTATACCCAATCAACTTGAAAATGCAGGATCGAACACTTGGAAATTATCATTAATTCGAGAATCTAATGATAATTTCCAATGCTCGGTAAAA
>JAIVER010000020.1 GCA_023864145.1 Thiohalomonas sp.
GCAGAATCATCACTGACCACTTTGGTCATGCCTAATAATCGTGAATTAACTTGATCACTCATTAGATTAGTGATGTGTGCATAGCGATTATATCCCGACAAAATGGAAAGAAATAATGAGCCCAGTACATTCACTTTTTTAGGCGCATTATTGCTTCGATAATCTAAAGGACAATCGCTTACCTAGGGATCAAATCGACCACCTAATTTTAAAAACTGGATGAAAAAGGGTAATTGCCCCATGGGAGTGACTTTGCCATTGGAATCCCATTCAATATGTAATTTTCCAGCATAAGTGTCAACTTCTACTGCCTCATAAAGTGGATTTCTAGTCGTTAAAGCCTGATCACCCGTTGGGTGATCAGATTTGGGTGGCAAAACCATCATTTCATCCTTGTTTTTCAAATACTTGTGATTTTAGCCTATTTTCAACTGATTAAACTAGGCTTAATACAGTTTTTCAGAATTTAAATATTCTGAGATTGAGGTCTGCCTAAATGTAAAGAAAATTGCTTATTTTTGATCTGTCCCAAAAAAAGGAACCTGTTGCTTCTGAAAAAGCTAATCAAAAGGAAACCAATATTGCCATATTGGCTAAAATGCTGTTTCTTGCGAATCTTTTACTTATCCCGATAGTACCGTTTCTTGTGCTTTGGTATCTATTTAGAATAGTATGCACATAAACCTGACTCTGTTGCTTACAATCACCTCCGACAAACGTTAATTGCCAGTATTTTGCCGGTATTTTTATTGTTATTATCGTCTCTATTTTTTACTTCTTCAGCAGCACCAGTGCCGCTATAACCTGGACAATCATTATTACTTACCTGACCTGCGTGCATAGTGTTTTCGTTATGCTGGGTCTTTATGGATTGTCAAAAGCCATGGCAGGGCAAACAGTAAAGTTTCCATTAATCGCTTAGCAGCTGGAAAACAGACTCCTGGCATTTTTGTTTATAAAGAGCCAAACTAAATTTCAGTTTCTAATAAAATCAAGCCATTTTTTTTGTAATAATTTATCTGTGCTTGCTATGATTTTTTTTGCATCTAGTGATTCTTCAAAAACCGGTTTTCTATCCATAGTGCAGGTTATACAACCGGATTTTTCAGCGATTAATAAGCCTGCGGCATAGTCCCACAGCATTTGTTTACCATGCAGATAGATATGGCATCTGCCCATTGCCAGCCAGCACCAATCTAGAGCAACAGAACCAAAACTTCGCTGTGAACGGTATGGTGGATTGCTCACCAGTTTAATGGACAAGTCATTGGGTAGACGTTTAAAATCAACGATTGCCATACATTCAGATAAATTTTCAGGTGCTTCTAAGCGAGAAATATCCTGACCATTTAACTTAGCACCCTCACCTTTTATCGCAGTAAAACATTCATCACGAACGGGATCATAAATCAAACCAAGCACAGTTTCACTACTGATTATTAATGCTAATGATATGGAAAAATAAGGTAATGTCGCAGCAAAATTACTGGTACCATCAATAGGATCAAGACACCAGTAACCCGAATGGTTTTCTGTAAAAAAAGAATTAAGCTCAGCTTCACTTAGTTCTTCAGCAAAAAAAACATATTCAGGAAAATGATTTGATAACTCTGATTTAATAGCATTTTGCACATCAATATCTGCCTGTGTAATTAACGAGCCGTCAGCTTTACTTTGTGCCTTTACTTTTGAGTAATACGGCAACAAAACAGTATTAGAAATATCTTTAACAATAGATTCTATTCTATTGATAATTAAGTTGTTTTTATTCATAATTTATAGATTACATTATTGGTAAGTATTGTTAAAGAAATAGCTGATATCATTCATAGCCTGATATTTTTCAATATTAATGTTGGCTTTTTTAAAGTCCAGAACATCAGGATAGCCACTAGCTTGTTCTGCTTTTTGTTTAGCATCTTCACTCCAGTTAATAAGCCAATGAGCAATTTCTGGAATATTATTACGTTCAATGAGTTCTGTCGCATTGGTTAATATCGGGTAAAAACCATTACGTGATAATGAGTTATAAACATTAACTAACAAAGTTATATTATGCTGCAGCAAACCCTGTTGTAATTGCAGCGTTTTTTCATGCATTAATTGTTCACGGGTTTTAGCCGAATGTGATTTTAAGCAATCCTGGATATTTTGATAATTATCACTGCCTTGAGAATCACTGGAGAAGGTACTGACAAAGGCTTCCAAAACATTGAGTGGCTCATGTATATTGGCAGTATTTCTTGAACGGGAAATAATTTTTTTACAAAAAGCATCTAACTGCTTAGTATCAAGCTTCAAAGAAAGACTGGTATTGCTATAAGAAGAATTATCTGGATTCATTTTTATAAGTATTTAACAATAAAGAAAAAGGAATAAACTAAGGATTAATCACTACTTTTGTTAAGTATTTTTGTTGGCAATAAAATCATCTCTGCTGTGTTTTGCACGGCTAAAAGCCTTCCTTAAAAAGTCAGCGTCACCCTGTTGCAGAGCAGAGCGTAATTGATTCAGATCAGAGCAGAAATGGTCAAGCTGTTCCAGCAAAGCCTCTTTATTGGCCAGACAAATATCCTGCCACATCGCAGGATCACTGGAAGCTATTCGAGTAAAATCACGAAAGCCGCCTGCCGCATATTCAAAAATTTCCTGCTTTTCATCTAAAGTAGTTAAGGTATTAAGCAGTGAAAAAGCCAGTAAATGAGGCAGATGGCTGGTGGCGGCCAAAACTAAATCGTGATGATGAGCATCCATCAACACAACTTTTGCACCTGCTGCTTCCCATAATTGACTCACCCTATTTATAGCATCAGGATTTGTCTGTTTAAGCGGTGTCAAAATAACACGCTGCTCCTGATAAAGTGTTGCAGAAGAAGCTTCTACACCACTATTTTCAGTACCCGCTATGGGATGTCCGGGTACAAAATTGACAGGAATTTCATTAAAAACAGCTTTGGCTGCTTCAATGAGACTGGACTTGGTACTGCCTCCATCGCTAATAATAACACCTTCCTTCATGGTCTCTTTTATTTGCGATAGTACTGATTGAAAACTGCCCACAGGTGTTGCGATAAATATTAAATCGGCTGATTCAACGGCTTGTTTGATATCCTGAGAATAATCATCAATCACCCCAAGTTCAAGTGCTTTTTTAAGATTTGCAATATTACGCCCGCAACCGGTAATACGCTTCACTAAACCTGCCTGTCTGACGGCTCGGGCAAATGAGCCGCCAATTAAGCCCACACCAATAATACATAAGTGCTCAATTTTTTTTACTGTGACTGTATTAGATGAGCTCATCAGGCTAGTACTTTTTTAAGCGCGTCTAAGACTCTGTGATTTTCATCCATCGTACCAATGGATATTCTCAGGTGTTCAGGCATTTGATAATTGGCAACAGGTCGGGTAATAACACCTTCAAAGAGTAATTTTTCATAGAGCTGAGCACTGTCAACACCCGTTTGTGCACAGACAAAATTACCGGCAGATGGAATATAATTCAAGCCAAGTGATTTAAAGCCGTCAGTGAGAAAAGCCATACCCTGCCAGTTCAATTCAACACCTTTTTGCAAATGATGAGCATCATCCAGAGCAATGGCCGCTAACTCAAGAGCAAAGGTATTATTATTAAATGGTTGTCTGACACGGTTTAACAGTTCTGCGATAGCACTGGAAGAAAGAGAATAACCCACTCTAAAACTAGCTAAACCATAGGCTTTTGAAAAAGTACGGGTAATAACCAGATTTTTAAAATCCGCCAATGATGAAATCAGTGAGTGATAACTTTCTAAAAAGCCCGATAGAGGGTGTGAAGCATATTCCTCATAAGCTTCATCAATAACTACGACAATATTTTGTGGAACTTTTTGTAAAAAAGAGCATAACTCTTTTTTAGATAAACAGGTACCCGTTGGATTATTAGGATTGGCAATAAAAATTAAGCGGGTTTTATCACTGATTGCCGCCAGCATAGCATCCAGATCATGGCCCCAGTCAACAGCCTGAGTGATCACTGCAGTAGCACCCACTGCCTGTGTGGCGATGGGATAAACTGCAAAAGCATATTGTGAAAAAATGACTTCATGGTTGGTACCGGCAAAGGTTCTGGCCAGCATATCCAAAATATCATTAGAACCATTACCCAGCGTAATTTGTTCCATTGATAAATAAGAAACTATTGGTGAAAGTTTATCAAGCAGTTTCTTTTTTAACACAAAGCCATTACCGTCAGGATAACGGGATAATTCCTGAGGGTTTTGTAATAAAGAAGTTAAGTGGCTAATGACATGAGGACTTGGACCTAGTGGATTTTCATTAGAAGCAACCTTTACAGCATTTTTAACACCATATTCACGTTCTAACTCATCAACAGGCTTACCCGGAATATAAGGATGCAACCTGGCGACATTTGCTACTCCTTGTGGACTCTTTGTTTTTAAAAGAACAGTTTCTGGCATTACAAAACAGCCTTTGGATAAGAACCCAGTATTTTCATAATACGTGACTGCTGTTTAATTTCCTCAAGCGCCGCAGCAACAGCAGGTTCAGAAATATGACCATCAATATCAATAAAAAATAAATACTGCCATAAACCGCTTTTTGAAGGCCTGGATTCAATACGAGTCATAGACAAACCATTTTCGGCCAATGGTTTAAGTAAATTATGTAATGCACCGGATTTATTGGCAGAAGCAACTATAATTGATGTTTTATCAATACTGCCAGCAGCTAAGTCATCAACTTTACCCGCACTGGAGGGAGCAACATCCTGTTTACCCAGAATAATAAAACGAGTGGTATTATCAGGTTCATCTTCAATTTTTTCAGCCAGAAGTTCAAGCTGGTATATTTGTGTAGCCGCATTACTGGCAATGGCAGCCGCTCCTTCTTCTTGTGAGGCCAGACGTGCTGCTTCAGCATTACTATTCACTGGAATGCGCTTAACACCGGGCAAACGACAGTCCAGCCATTCGCGACATTGAGCTAAAGATTGCTGATGAGAATAGATTTTTTTAATGTTGGATAGTGATTTATTATTGGCCATTAAATATTGATGAATTCTCAGTGAGACTTCGCCACAGATCTTTAATGGTGATTCAATTAATATATCAAGAGTATGACTAATCACCCCTTCGGTGGAATTCTCAACCGGTACAACACCATAGTGACAGGAATCAGCATCAACTTCACGAAACACTTCATCAATACTGGCAAAAGGAATTGTTTTTACCGAATGTCCAAAATGTTTTAAAGCGGCTGCTTGAGTAAATGTACCTTCAGGCCCCAAAAACGCAATTTTCATTGGCAGCTCTAAGGCCAGAGAGGCAGACATAATTTCACGAAAAAGCCGAGCCATTTCTTCATTACTGATAGGGCCTTGATTACGATCCATTACTTTACGCAAAACAGATGCTTCACGTTCAGGACGATAAAACGTGATATTTTCGCCATCTTTAACATCAGCCAGTTTAACAACAGCTACTTTTTTTGCACAGGCAGCACGCTGGTTCAGCAATAATTGAATCTGCTGATCAAGATCATCGATTTGATGACGTATTTTTATGAGATCCTCACTCAAGGCCTTCTATCCTACTCACGTTTTTTTAAAAATGTTTGTAATAATTTGTGCTAAACTTATGATAAAACTCTAACATCAAGAACACCATCAATCGCTTCAAGGGTGTCAACAATATCTGCAGAAACTGTGCCGTTCACATCAACAATAGTGTATGCCAGATCATCTTTTGACTTATTGACCATATCAGCAATATTTAAATTAGCTTCAGCAAGCAATGAAGATATTTGTCCCAGCATATTAGGTACGTTAGTATTAGCAATAGTAATACGATGACAACCTGCAGCTTTAGGCATATTCACTTCAGGAAAGTTGACAGATAATTTAATGTTGCCATTTTCTAAATATTCACGAACATTTTTAGAAACAATAATGGCACAATTATCTTCAGCATCCTGAGTTGAAGCTCCTAAGTGAGGCAAGGTCACTACATTAGGTACATCTTTAAGCGTGTTATTAGCAAAGTCATTAATGTAACCATAGACATGACCGGATTTTAAACCTTCTGCCATTGCTTCATCATCAATAATACCACCACGGGCAAAGTTAAGAATAGTGGCATCTTTCTTTAATAACTTAATACGCTCAGAATTCAACATATTACGTGTCACATCAATTAATGGCACATGAAAGGTAAGAAAATCAACTTTAGGCAGCATAGCATCAAAACTGGCAGCCTGCTCTACACTGGAAGAAATCATCCAGGCACCTTCAACAGTCAAACCGGGATCAAAACCTATTACATTCATCCCCAGATCTTCAGCCACTTTAGCCACTGCACGACCAATAGCACCCAGACCAACAACACCTAATGTTTTGCCGGGTAATTCAAAACCACCAAAGTTTTTCTTACCGGCTTCAACAGCCTTGCTGATCTCTTCGTCCGTGCCGTCTTGTCCCTTGGTAAATTCCCATGCCGGACCTATATGACGTGCAGACATTAACATACCAGCCAGTACTAACTCTTTTACTGCATTAGCATTAGCACCGGGTGCATTAAAGACAGGAATACCTTTAGCACTCATTTTATCGACAGGGATATTATTAACACCGGTTCCTGCACGACCTACAGCTTTTAAACTTTCCGGAATTTCCATATCATGCATTTTAAAAGAACGCAGTAAAATAGCATCCGGATGTTGAATTTCTGAGGCAATTTCGTAGCTTCCTCTTGGGAATTTCTCAAGACCTGCTACAGAGATATTGTTTAGTGTTAGGATTTTATTCATGGTCATTAATTTCCATCGCTATAGGGATTTAGGGATTGCTATAATGCCAATCCCCTCTCAATTTTTTGAACTGCTACTGATAAAAGAAGCCAAAGAAGCAGAGTATTAAAGAGGTAATATCAGGCGTTTTCTTGAGCAAATTCTTTCATAAACTCAACTAAGGTATCAACACCTTCTTCCGGCATACCATTATAAATACTGGCACGCATACCACCGACAGAACGATGTCCTTTTAATGTAGTCAGACCTTTTTTTGCTGCCTGTTCCAGGAATGCCGCATCTAAATCTGCACTTTTTAAGGTAAAAGGCACATTCATCCAGGAGCGGTAACGTGTTTCCACTGGATTGGCATAAAAATCACTACTATCGATTACAGCATATAATTTGTCAGATTTATCTTTATTAATCTTACCAATGCCTTCAAGACCACCCTTGCCAAGAACCCATTCAAAAACCAGCCCAGCAAGATACCAGCTATAGGTAGGTGGTGTATTGTACATAGAGTCATTATCAGCATGAGTTTTATAGTTCAGCATAGCAGGAGTGCTTTCTGATGCTTTACCAATCAGGTCCTCACGAATAACAACCAGAGTTAAACCTGCAGGTCCCACATTCTTTTGAGCACCCGCATAGATCATGCCGAACTTTGATAGATCAATAGGACGAGATAGTATAGTTGATGAGATATCGGCAATTAATGGTATATCACCAGTATCAGGAATATAGTCAAACTCAACACCGCCAATAGTCTCATTAGGTGTGTAATGTACATAGGCTGCATCCGGATTAAGATTCCAGCTAAAAAATTCAGGAATGGTAGTGAAACCAGAATCTTCTGATGTGGCAACAACATTAACATCACAATAACGTTTGGCTTCTGCAATGGCTTTTTTAGACCACATACCAGTGTTAACGTAATCCGCAGTGGTCTTATTACCTAATAAATTTAAAGGAATTGCACCAAATTGGCTGCTGGCACCGCCTTGCAGGAAAAGGACTTTATAATTATCTGGAATAGACATCAGTGTTCTTAAATCAGCTTCAGCTTTACTGGCAATAGACATGAACGCTTTACCACGATGAGACATTTCCATGACGGACATGCCCTCGTCATTCCACTCAAGCATTTCATCACTGGCTTTTTTGATCACAGCTTCAGGCAACATTGCTGGACCGGCACTAAAATTGAAAACTCTAGACATTTGATATCCTTGTATGCTTTAAAAGAAAAAATAAAATTGATTATAGTGACATAGCTACCTATACCATAAAGTTATAAAGGTAATTACGCACAAAAGCATTTATTCCAACGATAAATTCAGGAATAAATGCTAAGAAAAATTACTCTTCCGTCGCTCTATCATCAGCGGGAGGCTCTTGCTCGGATGAAGGCTCTTGATCAGCTAAAGCCTCTTCACCTTCAATCTCTTCATCATCATTAACAGTTTCACAAACACGTTCGATCTGCACCAGTTTTTCGTCTTTGGTTAATCGAATCAGGCGAACACCCTGGGTATTTCTACCAACAATTGATATTTCAGTTGAGCGAGTACGAACAATAGTCCCGCCATCTGTAATCAGCATAATTTCACTGGTTTCATCAAGCAGACAGGCACCAACCATTGAGCCATTACGTTCAGATGTCTTTATCGCGAGTACACCCTTGCCGCCACGTCCTTTAGCAGGATATTCAGAAATTCTGGTGCGTTTGCCATAACCATTTTCGGTAGCCGTTAGTACATAACGATCTTCACATTCAGGCGGCACGACAATCAACGAAACGACTTGATGATTGTCAGGCAGATTCATTCCCCTGACACCAATAGAAATACGAGATAATGAACGAATGAGTGACTCATTGAAGCGGGTTGCCTTGCCTTCAGAGCTGAATAGCATGATGTCCTGCTGACCATCGGTTAACTGCACATCAATTAATTTATCACCTTCACGCAATTCAATCGCCCGAATACCATTGCCTCTGGGGCGGGAATAATCAAGTAATGGCGTCTTTTTAACGGTGCCGTTTGCTGTGGCCTGTAAGATAAACTGACCATCAACAAATTCTTTAATAGGCAGAATGGCATTGACTCTTTCATCTTCACCTAAAGGCAGAAGATTAATAATAGGACGACCTCTGGAACCACGGCTTGCCAACGGCAGCTCATAGACTTTCTTCCAATAAACCTGACCGGCATTGGTAAAGCATAAAATCGTATCATGACTCGAAGCAACAAACAGTTTGTCGATAAAGTCTTCTTCTTTCATTGACGTCGCTGATTTACCACGACCACCTCGACGCTGTGCAGCATAATCCGCCAGCGGCTGAGTCTTAACATAGCCTTCATGAGATAAGGTAACGACTCGATCTTCTTCAGCAATCATATCTTCCATACAGAGATCATCTTCTGATTCTCTGATTTCAGTACGACGCTCATCACCGTATTGACTCAATACAGCTTCAAGCTCTTCACGGATCACGCCCATCAACACTTCATGACTGCCTAAAATAGTAAGAAACCATTTAATCTTTTCAATAATTTCTTTATATTCATCTACAATCTTGTCAATTTCCAGACCAGTCAAACGGTGCAGACGTAAATCAAGAATCGCTTGTGCCTGAACCTGTGATAAATGATAGCCATCATCAAATAAACCGTATTGCGCTTCCAGGCCATCAGGACGTGATTGTTCACCGCCTTCTGATAATAATTCTCTGACTAAACCCGGTTCCCAGGAATTATTGATTAATTTATCTTTGGCTTCCTGAGGATTAGCAGACTCTTTAATCCCTTTAATTAATGGATCAATATTGGCCAGAGCAACAGCCTTACCTTCAAGAATATGAGCACGTTCACGTGCCTTTCTTAGTTGATAAACCGTACGGCGATTAACGACTTCACGACGATGACGGATGAACTGTTCGATTAATTCTTTTAAATTAAATAACTTAGGCTGACCATCAACCAGCGCCACCATATTAATGCCGAAAACGTTCTGCATGGCAGTATGTTTATAAAGATTATTGATCAGCACATCGGCAGATTCACTGCGCTTGGTTTCAATAACCATACGCATGCCATCTTTATCAGATTCATCACGAAGTTCAGATATGCCTTCAATTTTCTTTTCTTTAACCAGATCAGCAATGCGTTCTAATAAACGACCCTTATTAACCTGATACGGTAATTCAGTGACGACAATACGCTCACGACCACCTGACATTTCTTCAATTTCTGTACGTGCACGAACACGGATACGACCACGACCGGTATGATAAGCTTCGTAAATACCACGAGATCCGTTAATAATACCTGCCGTTGGAAAATCCGGGCCGGGGATCAACTCAATTAAATTGGGTATAGTAATTTCAGGATTATCAATAAAAGCCAGACAGGCATTAACGACTTCCGTTAAATTATGCGGCGGAATATTGGTCGCCATCCCAACAGCAATACCGGAAGAGCCATTGATCAGTAAATTAGCTAATTTTGTCGGCAATACAGCCGGTTCATGCTCAGATTCATCATAGTTGGGATTGAAATCAACGGTTTCTTTGTCGATATCAGCCAGCAGCTCATGAGAAATTTTGGCCATACGCACTTCGGTATAACGCATTGCTGCTGGTGAATCACCATCAACTGAACCAAAGTTACCCTGACCATCCACCAGCATATAGCGCAGGGAAAAATTCTGAGCCATACGTACAATAGTGTCATAAACGGCGGTATCACCATGAGGGTGATATTTACCTAACACTTCACCGACAATACGGGCGGATTTTTTATAGGGTTTATTAAAGTCCATGCCGGCTTCGTGCATAGCATAAATGACTCGACGGTGGACTGGTTTCAGGCCGTCACGGACATCGGGAAGTGCTCGTCCTACAATTACGCTCATCGCATAATCCATATAGGACTGCTTCATCTCCTCCTCAATATTGATATGGAGGAGTTCTTTTGCAAAATCTGACATTGAGTACTTATATTTCCATTTTGTTTCTTGCTTATTATCTTTCTTGCTATCTTAATTCTTGTTTTAGTTAAAATAGCATGAGTTAAGATAAGAAGTTTTTGTGCAACTTTTGTACAAACAAGCGAACTTTAAAAGTTCGCTATTCTAGCACAGTTCCATACTGTATGTGTTCTTTATCGGCACTAAAGTTTAGATAATAGTTTAGATAATTATTTATTTAAACTATATTAGCCATCATTGCTTTAATTTTTTCAAAATCAGGGTTCAGAACCACACCTTTTTCAGTAACGATGGCATCTACGAGCTCTGCCGGCGTCACATCAAAGGCTGGATTTCTTGCCTGTGCGCCGATTGCTGCTACATGCTGTCCGCTGCAGGAAAGCACTTCATCAATGGAGCGTTCTTCAATAGGAATATCATCACCACAGCTAATGTTCATATCAATTGTCGTAGTGGGAGCAGCGACCATAAATTTAATAGCATGATGTCGAGCCAAAACTGCCAGAGCAGTAAGTACCGATTTTATTCGCCACATCACCATTAGAGGCAATGCGGTCAGAACCGACTATACCCAATCAACTTGAAAATGCAGGATCGAACACTTGGAAATTATCATTAATTCGAGAATCTAATGATTTTCCAATGCTCGGTAAA
>JAIVER010000021.1:0-7465 GCA_023864145.1 Thiohalomonas sp.
TGCCAATACCTTTGCGCTAAACTCTATTTTCTGGGAAGTCGTTAAATCAGTGTTGTGCAAGCCTGTCACGGGTATTGCTCCTGGATAAATTATCTGGTAACAATATTATCTCAGAACACGGGTTTGATGACTTCCTTTTTTATTGCTGAGCTCAGAAAACTGTAAAGCGGGGTTGAGCTCTCCCATTTCATCCTTGTTTTTTAAATACTTGTGATTTTAGCCTATTTTCAACTGATTAAACTAGGATTAAAGCTATTCTGATATTAGTCATAATCCTTCCTATGGTACATCAAATACTACGGCCTGCCCTTCCACTCGTGGATCAGAGGCCGCCTGAACGCCATTGTCATAATCCCAGTTTATTACCTGCATATTGCCATAGCCTGAATCCAGCTGACTAGTATGATGCCCCATTAGTTCAAGTTCAGCCGCCTGTTCCATTGATAAGGCATTTTTCTCATAAAAAACTTTATCCGGCAGATACTGGTGATGAAATCTAGGGCGTGTCACCCATTGCTGTGCTGGTGCACCTTTTTCTAATTCCAGAATTCCCAGCAATACCATAGTAATAATTCGGCTGCCTCCCGGTGTACCTAATATAGCAATACCTTTATCCGTTTCAACCAGTGTTGGACTCATACTGGAGAGAGGACGTTTTCCCGGGGCAATCGCATTGGCCTCACCCCCAAGCAGACCATAAACGTTGGGCGTACCCGGACGGGCAGAAAAGTCATCCATTTCATCATTCAAAAGCACTCCGGTTCCCGCTGCAGTAAAACCTGAGCCAAAGGGGTAATTAATACTCATCGTGGCAGAAACCAGATTTCCCTGGGTATCCAGCACTGAAAAATGGGTCGTATCCTGACCTTCACTTTGAGAATTTGCTATTTTTGTTTTTAAGTTTGCTCCTATTTTAGGTAAATCACTGCTGGGCATGGCTTTATCCAGACGTATACCTTTTTGCAAGCCATCAGCATACCAGGCATGAGTCAGGCGCTCTGTGGGAACGTTAGTAAAATCACTATCACCTAAAAATTCGGCTCTATCCCGGTATGCCCGGCGCATTGCTTCAATAATCAGGTGGGTTTGTGTGACATCATCCAGCGACTTAAGCTCATAGTTCTGTAAAATCTGCAGTATGGTTGCCAGAGCAATCCCCCCAGAAGAGGGTGGTGGTGCTGAGGTGATTTTCATTTGACGATACTGGAATTGAATAGGCTCACGTTCTTTTATTGTATAATTTTTTAAATCGTTTAATTGCCAGATACCCTCATTGGCCTTAACAGAATCAACCAGTTTATTAGCTATATTCCCTTGATAAAATCCAGCATTACCTTTTTGTGCAATTAATTTTAATGTCTGTCCCAGGTCTTTTTGAAGAATTAAATGCCCTAATTCCGGTACTTCATTATTATGCAGAAAAATAGCTGCTGATGTGCTATATTGCTGTAATACCAACAGGCGAAAAGCAGCCATTTTTTGATAATGAGAGGTGACAGGAAAGCCCTTTTCAGCATATTTTATTGCACTCTGGAGCACTTGCTGCAAGGGTAAATTACCGTATTTTTCTGATAAGTGAACCATAGCGGCCACGGTTCCTGGAATGCCTGCCGCCAGAGGCCCGTCCACCGAACTTTTGGCAAGATAATTGCCGTCCTGATCCAGATACATATCCCGATGTGCTTTACCTGGTGCCATTTCACGACCATCAAGCATTATTGTTTTATGTTGTTTTTGATCCCGCAGCACCCAAAAACCACCTCCTCCTAAACCTGAACTATAAGGCTCAACAACCGCCAGTGTTGCCGTGATAGCAACCGCTGCATCAAAGGCATTGCCACCGGATTGCAAAATGCGTTTTCCTGCCTGTGTTGCCAGAGGATGAGCTGTTGCAATAGCCGCCTGAGAAGGCTCTTGCGCATTGACTGATGCACTTAACAGCAAAGATAACAGCAGTAACAAAAACTTCATAAGAACCTCAAATAAGTCGATCCATTAGGGAAACTATTGCTAAAAAAGCAATAATACTGATAAAAAAACCCCTTAATGCCATCACATTAAGGGGTTTAAATGATATCGATAACAGCCGGCTTTTAGCGATTAACCTTCTCCGGTCAATTTCTTATACCTGGTCATCAACTGCTCTTCAGTCTCTTCGTGATCAGGATCTTTGGGGATACAATCAACCGGGCAAACTTCGACACATTGCGGCTCATCATAGTGACCCACACATTCAGTACAGAGATCAGGATTAATTTCATAAATCTCTTCACCCATATAAATCGCTTCATTAGGACATTCAGGTTCACACACATCACAGTTAATGCATTCATCAGTAATATATAGCGCCATTGGCAGCCTCCATATAGATAATCTTAAAAAATAATTCATTCGTTTTGAATGAACATCAGCATTCGTTGCTAATCCCCCCGCCCCGAATAACAGCAGATTCTAACCTAATTTTTGTTTGATTTCAGCTATTACTTGCTCAGGAACGAAGTTTGTTATATTTCCACCCAATCGAGCGACCTCTTTAACCAAACTTGATGATAAGTAAGCGTATTGTTCTGCAGTGGTTAAAAAAATAGTTTCAATATCCGGAGCCAGATTGCGATTCATTCCTGCCAGCTGAAATTCATACTCAAAATCCGTGACTGCTCGCAAGCCTCTTAATATCACGCTGGCATTATGTTCTTTAGTAAAGTCTACCAATAAATTATCAAAACCAACAACAGAAACGTTTTGGTAATCAGTAAGTACTTCTCTAGCCAGAGAAACTCGCTGCTGCACATCAAATAAGGGCTGCTTATCTGAACTGCTCGCGACAGCAACAGTCACATGATCAAATATTTTTGCAGCACGTTTGAGCAAATCAATGTGCCCGAATGTGATGGGATCGAATGTGCCCGGATACACTGCATTAACCATATTATTGTGCACCCTTAGCAAATTTTACTGAGTCAATAATTTTCGCTTCCGGATTGGGATATAAATCGAGCATTTTATCCGGTAATTTACCCTCTCCCGCCTGATGTAATGCATCCGACTCCATAATAATCAGCACCAGAGTTGTCACCATGGTGGGTAAAAGGCAAACGCCGCCAATCAGTGCATAAACCGCTTCTTTCATCCATCCCCGACTGGTATAACCATAAAGCCAAAAGGCAGCAATGGCACTGATCAGCAGCAGCATTTTAATAAAAAAGTAAGTAGGTTTTAAGGCCACTTGCCAATGACACATCACAAACCAGGATTCACTCTGTTCTGACTTCTTACCTCTGTAAATAATAAAACCCAAAATTGAAAAAGAGACAATAGGAACAATTAACATCGGCCATGCCCAACTTGTGGCTAGACCCAGAGTGGCTACAAAGGTAAGGATATGGTTACCAATGAGATTTACCAGAAATAAATCATGGGGAAACTTAGCTTTCTTTTTTTCTGCATCACTGACGTCAAACAACATATCTTACACAATCCAATAGAATAATTTTAAAAGTTTAATTCCGCTTATTGTACAGAGCAAAGCCTTTACATACCAGAAAACAGGAAATAAGCCCATAGATGAATTAAACAGTTATTTATCAACCTGCAGCAGATAATAAGCTAACTGTCCTGCTTTTTTCTCTTTCACTACTTGCCAATTTTCAGGCAGCTCAGGCAGAGCCGTTTTTTTCTCTATTTCAATATAAATACTGGCCTGATCAGACAAACAATTCGCTTTATCCAGAAACTGACAGAAAGGTTCAACTAATTGTTTATTGAAGGGCGGATCAAGAAAGACGATGTCAAAAGTTTTGGGTGGCGTAGAGCCTTCAGCGGCTTGCGGGGAAGAGCTTAAATGACTCAGATAGGCACGTGCATCCATTTTCAAAAGCTGCGCATTATCAGCACCTAATAATTTGAGATTATTGCCTATCATGCGAATGGCTTGAGGATTTTTATCAATCATCACCACTTCACCGGCATAGCGCGCAAGAGCTTCAAGACCCAATGCGCCGCTGCCGGTAAACAGATCCAGACAGCGTGCACCAACAATATCATTTTGCAGCCAGTTAAATAAGGTTTCTCTTACCCGGTCCATTGTGGGACGCAGGCCGTCACCATCAGCAAAGCTGAGTTTTCGACCGCGCCATTGACCACCAATGATGCGTAATTGATTAGCCTTTGCTTTGGGCACTATTTTTTTCGCTCGTTTGCTCTTTATCAGCAACGACTTCAACTTCAGGACCGACAATAATAGTGGCCATTGTTTTAGGGTGAACACGACGTTTAAAGGTTGATTTGATTTGCTCTAAAGTTACTGCTTCAATTTTTGCATTATATTGATCCAGATAATCCAGAGGCAATTCATAGAAACCGATAACCGCCAGATTTTCGACAATATCTTTATTACTGGCTTGACGTAAAGGGAAGCTGCCGGTGATATTAAGTTTGGCATTTTTCAGTTCTTCTTCAGTCGGGCCATTTTCAATAAATTGATTGAGGTTTTCTTGAACCAGCTGAATGCTCTCTTCTGTTGAGCTTTTTTTAGTGGTAAAGCTGAACTGATACGGCCCCTGAGCGTGCATAGGCACCAGATAACTGCCGATACTATAGGTCAGACCTCTTTTGACACGCACTTCTTTCATCAGTCGGGCGCTAAAACCACTACCTCCAAGGATATGATTGCCGACATAGAGAGGATAAAGATCATCATCACCGCGTTTTAATACCGGCTGTCCCATCAGTACCGTGGTTTGTGTCGATGGATGATTTTCTCTGATGATAATTCCATGATCATTTTGCTCTGCTGTGGGTAATTGAGGCACTTTTTCACCTGACGGCATAGCACTGGATATTTTTTCTGTATAGTCACGAGCCTCTGACTCAGTCAAATCACCCATCACGGCCAGGACAACATTTTTTGCGACATATAATTCTTTATAATAGGCCAGCAGATCACTTTGCTGAATCACTTTTAAACTCTCACGACTACCGCCTGGAGGTGTGCCATAGGGGTGATTTTTATAGAGCGATTCATAGAAAAAACGTGAAGCTTTTTTAGAGGGTGTTTGATCTTCATAATCTAAAGAAACAATCATGCGGGCGATTTCCCGCTGTAATGCTTCATCAGGGAAGGTTGCATTGGCTAGTACATTGGTTAATAACGATAATGCACCATCGCGCTGTTTTTCATAGCTTAAGGTACGAATATTAACAACCGCCATATCCCGATAACTGCCGTTACCATATTCAATACCTAGATTAGCAAACTGATCGGCAATCTGATTCGCTGTTAAGATCTTTGTACCCTCAAAAATCAAACCATTGGTTAACTTGGCCAGACCTGCCAGCACCATACCGTCTTTGGATTTAAAGTGACCGTCTCTTGCTGCGCCAGCATCAAAAATCAGTCTGAAATCAATCATTGGCAAACTGTCTGCCTGCTGATAGAGAACTTTCATACCGTTTTTGGTAAACCACTGGGTTATTTTGCCCACCTTTAATGTGTCTTGAGATGCAGCCTGTTCTTTAACCGCTAGTTCAGCGGCATTGATATGAGTAATACTCAATGCTGACATCAATAGTCCACTGACTAATAAATTCATGATATTTTTTTTACTTGTTTTTTTCATCATTTTTTTCGATATGGATTTCATCTTATTTCACCTGTCCCAGCTCTTTTTTCTGATCTTTTGTTATGGGCTTAAGAGTGGCTACAGTTAATGTTTTCGGGGTAAAGTATTTTTTGGCAACCTGCTGTATCTGCTCTGCTGTCACGGCCTGAATATATTCAACATATCGGCTTTCTTCCTGCCAGCCGATACCCACTGTTTCAGCAATACCTATTTTTATCCCCTGGTAAAACATAGAATCCTGTTCATAAACAGCAGATGAAATGGCCTGTGCTTTCACCCGGTTTAATTCTGCTTCTCTCACTAAGTTGTTTTTTACTTCATCCAGCTCTGCTAATAATGCGGCTTCAAGTTGTGTTGTTGTCCCTTTTGCAGGAATACCATCGAGTAAAAACAGTGCCTGGATTCTGGCATCCATTGAATAACCGGCACCTGCTGAGGTAGCTATTTTACTGCCTTTAATCAAATTTTTGCTTAAACGTGCGCTGTCACCGCCATCGAGTATCCCGGCAAGTAAATCCAGAGCGTAAGGCTCCCATTTGATTTCAGCAGTATTAACAACTGGCACTTTATAACCCATGAGAATATAGGGAAGTTTAGCTTCCAAAGTCATTTCTATACGTTTAGTGCCTTTTTGCTCATGCTCTACTCTGGGTTTGAGTTTCTCAATTTTAAAGGGCTTTAATGGACCAAAATAATGTTCTGCCAGGGTAAAGACAGCATCTGGTTCGACATCACCAACCACCACCAGAGTGGCATTATTGGGTGCGTAATAGCGTTGATACCAGCCCTTGAGATCTGCCACTGTCATATTTTTTAAATCAGCCATCCAGCCAATGGTTGGATTGTGATAGCCGCTATTGTCAAACGCAGTGGCATAGAACTGTTCATAAGTCAGTGATTGCGGCTTATCATCAGTGCGCCAGCGACGTTCTTCCATGACCACCATAATCTCTTTATCAAACTCATCTTTGGGCAATAATAAGCCGCGCATACGATCGGATTCCATCTCAAAGCTTACTTTTAAGCGGCTTTTTTGTAATTTTTGATAATAGGCGGTGTAGTCTTTTGAGGTAAAAGCATTGTCTTCACCTCCATTGCGGGAGATGATTTTATTAAATTCACCTGTCGGGTATTTTTCTGTGCCTTTAAACATCATGTGTTCCAGTACATGAGAAACGCCCGTGGTTCCGCCGCTTTCATAGCTTGAACCCACTTTATACCAGACCTGAGATATAACGACTGGCGCACGATGGTCAGGTTTAACAATGACTTTTAAACCATTTTCTAATATTTTTTCACTGATCTGTGTAGTCTGCTCTGTTGCTCCAGACTCTTTTGCGATTACTGTCTGTCTCATTGAAAACAGCACTAAAGCACTAAGCACTGTTTTAAAAAATACGCTATGGAGACTAATGATGAAAAATCCTTTTTTTCTTTGATAAATTTTTTGTGAGTTCATATTCTTTCTTGTATTTGCCGTCATTTAAAGATTTTCTTCCTATTCCTTAGGGTGTTGTTAAAAGTATTGGTATACTGGCACAAAATCCAGGATAATATTAGGCTATTTTATTTTAATGCCTATCACTTAGGCATCTAATTTAGCTACAAGAAGCATCGCTTGATATCATGTTTAGTTTTTTAAAGCGCAATAAAGAGACCAGCAAGAAGCAAAACAGTTCCCCTGATTTGCCCGATTCCTCTGATCCGAGCAATATTCCGGATACCGATGAACCTATAGAATCTGCTGACAGGCATGAGCTGGAAAACAGCCCCGAGCCAGTAAGCACCCCTGAGCCAGTAAGCAGCCCTGAGCCAGTAAGCAGCCCTGAGCCAGTAAGCAGCCC